>JAMDCL010000133.1:7943-9271 GCA_023489065.1 Deltaproteobacteria bacterium
GTCGTCAAAAGCTCATGGATGGTACTCCTGTTCGGACTCCCTATTTACCTGGCGTACGGCACCATTCTGGGCGGGAATGCCCTTTACTATATTATCATGTTCACCGGGCTTATCGCCTTCATATTCGTCGCCTCATCGACCGGTGTCATGGTTACCATGATTGCGACATATCTTCTGCCGGCGCGCAGATTCAGGGAGCTCATGCTCTTTCTATCACTCATAGTATTTATCGGCGTCTATATAGGGTTCAGGGTGATCAGGCCAGAAAGATTCCTGAACCCCCAGCGGTTCGAAAACGTCATGGGATACATGTCGACACTCAGGTCTTCCCAATCCGTACTCCTGCCGAGTACATGGTTCAGCTCTGCTTTGATGTCTTCGCTGTCCCGAACCTACCAAACGAAGTGTTCCGCATGCTCGTCCCGCTCATCGGAACCGCTCTCGGTCTTACGGTAACCGGCGTTTTTGCCACGTATCTCTTCTACCGGAGCGGGTTCAGCAAGGCACAGGAATCCAAGAATGCGCGGCTCGAGAAAAAGGGCATCCTGTACAGAGGGCTGGAGTCAATAACCGGCAGAGGCTCGTTGTTTGTCAGGGCGATTATCAAGAAGGACGTCCTGAGCTTTTTCCGTGACGCATCGCAATGGTCCCAGCTCTTGCTGCTCGGTGCACTGATACTTGTTTACGTTTATAATTTCACGGCATTGCCGCTCAAAAACATACCGTTCCCGACCATCTACTTGAAAAACATCGTAGCATTTTTCAACCTTGGACTTGCTGCGTTCGTCATTACCTCCATATCCGCGAGGTTCGCCTTCCCTTCCGTCAGCCTCGAAGGCAGGGCGCTCTGGCTCATCAAGGTATCGCCCAACGACATCTCCGAGCTCATCCGGGCAAAGATTTTGTATAATCTTGTTCCATTGCTCGTCGTGGCAGCGGCACTCGTATTTTTCACCAACCATGTGCTTGGTGTTTTCAACTACATCATGTACCTGTCCCTGATCACCATGCTGCTGTTAACGGTCGCAATTACCAATATGGGAGTGGGATTTGGAGCGATGTACCCGAAATATCACTATGAGAACGTGGCGGATATAGCCATGGGGTTTGGCGGGCTTGTCTTTATGATCGTAAGCCTTGGTACGACCATGATCGTGCTCTTCGTAGAAGCCATTCCGACCTATAAGGTCATGAAGGAATTTGCGTTCCCATCAGGATTGAATTTTTACGCTTACGTGTGGATCACCTTATTGTATTTGCTATCCATAGCTATTATCGTGTATCCTGCACTCTACATAAAGGCAAAGGCATTGAAAGCCATTAAAATA
>JAMDCL010000066.1 GCA_023489065.1 Deltaproteobacteria bacterium
CGTTCAAATCCCGGCGGCCGCGGCCAACACAGCAACAACGGCAAAAATCGTCAGTTTTTTCTTTTTATCGCCTGGCATATTCATGTTATCTCCCTTCTCTGGCTTTTATAAACCGGCACGGCGTGATTTGAACGTATCGTCATTATATGAATTACTGTTCATAATTTGGACATAAAATTCATGTTCAGTGGGTTTTGTCAAGGTATTTTGGGCAAGCGATCCCGGTAAGAGTTGCGGAGATAAAGTTTATTCGCTCGCAGCGCCGTTCAGAAAGTATCTCAAAATAATGCCGGACATGCCTTCAAAACTCTTATTGCCCCTTTCCTTTTCCGCAAGCTGCTCCAGAACAAGTGTTTTTATAATAGCAATGAACACCTCTCTTACCTGTCCGGGGTCAAGCGCCCTGCTGATGACGCTTTCTTCCTGCGCCTGTATAATGAGCAGAGTAATATACTCCCGGAGCTGCCGGCCGGTAGAACTCTTTAAGAGTTTTTTTTCTACCAGCAGCCTGTCTTCTTCCGAGCTGAATATCCTGAGGAAATCCTGATTCTCCATAAAAAAGGTAGAGCTTTCCTCTACAAAAAGCCTCAGCTTGCTTCTCGCATCCCGGGGCTGTCCTGGCTTTTCTTCATTAATTTTGGACAACAAACCTTTCATCTTCTCCTTAAACAAAGCAAAATAAAGGGTATCCTTGTCTTTAAAATGCAAATATACCGTGCCGACCGCATACTGCGCTTCTTGTGCGATATCCTTTATCGTTGTCTTATGATATCCTTTCAAGGCGAATAGATGCTCCGCGGCATTAAAAATGTCGGCTCTGCGAAGCTGCCTGTCTCTTTCCTTCCGGCTTATGTTGGTTATTTTATGTCTCCTTTCCTATGTATCTCACGAATGAACTATACTTGAAGAACCACGCTGTAACCAGCATGGATTCTTCGTCGGTGTGGAATATGTTAATCGTATAGTTCGCCTTGAACCCTCTATAAATAGCGGGCGGCCATACAGCGAAGCCGGGCCGGACGAACACCCGTCCATGATAAGAACATATCGTTCATATGAGATTTTTGTCAACCAGCCCGGCTGGATTCGTAAACAGCCTGTTGACTGGCTGCCGGCTTATTTTCAGACGAACTGATAACACTGTGCACACTTTTCTGGATTTGTTCTTCTTACTCAAGACATTTTATTGCATTTTGCTGACAAACAGAGTTTATATAAAAAATAAAATATAGATATCGGAGGATGTATGAAACAACATTTTTTCACCGAAGAACACGATATGTTCAGAAAGAGTGTGCGGGATTTTGTAACCAAGAACCTTGTGCCCCATGCAAACGAATGGGAAGAGGCAGAGGATTATCCAAAGACATTGTTCAAAACACTGGCTGATATGAATTTTCTCGGTATCCGCTACCCTGAAAAATATGGAGGCATGGGACTCGATATCTTCTACGATATTGTGTTTTATGAAGAACTCTACAGATCCAGGATGCCGGGGTTGTGCCTCGACGTGATGGTGGATACGGACATGGCTACGCCGGTATTGTTCAAACACGGCACGGAAGAGCAAAAGACGAAATACCTGACGAAGATGATAAAAGGCGATGCTGTTTTTGCGATAGGCTACACAGAGCCGAACGCGGGTTCTGACGTTGCAGGGATACGAAGCACCGCAAAAAAGGCGGACGGCGGCTATGTACTCAACGGCTCAAAGATCTTCATCACAAACGGTACTTGGGCGGATTATATTATCGTTGCAGCAAAAACGGACTCGGCCAAGGGTCATAAGGGTATCACCCTGTTCTTGCTGGATACTAAAACAAAGGGCTTTACCGTGGGCAGGAAACTGAAGAAGCTCGGACATCACACATCACACACAGCGGAGTTGTTTTTCGACGATTGCTTTGTGCCGGAGAATATGATCGTAGGGGAGATCAACAAGGGGTTTTACTATATTATGGAAGGGTTCCAGACAGAGAGGATTATGGGATCAGTCGGTGTCATAGCGCTCGCACAGGTTGCACTCGAGGACGCTGTTAACTATTCAAAGGAAAGAATGACCTTCGGCAAACCCATATCGCAGCACCAGGCCATAGCCCATAAACTCGTTGATATGGCAACACAGCTCGAGGCTGCACGTCAGCTCGCTTACCATGGAGCATGGCTGCTCGATCAGGGAGAGGACGCGACCAAGGAGATCTCTATGGCAAAACTCAATTCCTGCGAGGTGGCAAACAAGGTTACCTATGACGCAATCCAGGTATTCGGCGGATACGGGTACATGGAAGAATACCCGGTTGCAAGGGCTTACCGCGATGCGAGGATGTTTACCATCGGGGCAGGTACAACGGAAATCATGAAGGAAATTATAGCAAAACGGATGGGGCTGTACTGAATAGCGATAAAGATGCGGTTAATGGATAAGAATCTTATTCCCCTGTCATTCCCGCAAAAGCGGGAATCCAGTGGAAGTGATTCTGATTCTTCAAATGAATTTTGATGTACAAAACAGACCTGAATTCCGTGTCAAACGCGAAATGACCATAAGAACTTGAGAAATTTGAAACATGGAACCTACGGAACACGACATAGCCGGTCTGTTTGATGTCATATCCGGGCGGTACGATCTGTTAAATCATATCCTGTCCGGATACACCGACGTACGGTGGAGACGCAGGGTTGTGCGTCTGAGCATGACCCCGCAGGTAAAAACGATCCTCGATGTATCTACGGGCACCGGTGACATGGCGCTTGCCTATAAACACGCAGACAATGCCCTCTCTGTGTATGGTGTTGACATAAGCAGGGAAATGCTGAAAAAAGCCGTACTCAAGAATGCAGGGTTACCGCTGATCAATGCTTCGGGTCTGTCCCTGCCCTTCCGGGACAACACCTTTGATCTTGTCAGTTGTGCGTTCGGCATACGCAATATCTATCCGCGGGAAAACGGCTTAAAAGAATTCTACAGGGTGGTGAGACCGCACGGCCGGGTAGCAATACTCGAATTTTCTATGCCGCGGGGGCTTTTCGGAAGGGTATACAAGGTCTATTTCGAAAAGATACTTCCCCTGCTCGGTAATCTCATCTCAAGAACAAAAGCATACACCTACCTCAAGAGTTCGGTCGAAGCATTCCCGGATCCCGGGACATTTAGCAGGATGCTGGAATCCTCAGGGTTTAAAAATATCAAAACGACGAACCTTACCCGCGGCATTGCAACAATATATACCGGAGAAAAATAGATACTTGCACTTAATCTTTCTCCTTTAATATCCTCCGCATAATCTTAAACTGTTTTATATGATTGCGCAGGTAGGTATACTTTGAATGGTTATTCCTTATAGCGAGAACGTTAACGGCCACCTTTGAAGAAGCACTGGCGAAGTTGCTTCGTCCCTGCTTGACCATATTCCCCTGCTGGGGTAATTGATTGAAATGATTATTGTACAGGTTAAACATTATGCCTGAGATAAGCGTTGTCATACCGACCAACAACCGTTTTGCAATGCTTGAAAAAGCATTAAACAGCGTACTTTCGCAGAACTTTAAAGACTTCGAGATCCTTGTTGTCGATGATCCGTCAGCAGATAATACCAATGAGCGGAGGCAGAGCGGGTTTGAAGCAGAAATAGAAAAAGGGGTCATACGGTATACCCGCAATGAAAAGAACCAGGGACGATCCGCCTGTAGAAACACCGGCATAAAGTTCGCATAAGCTGGGCTTTTCGCCTTCCTCGATAACGATAATGAGTGGCTGCCAGATCATCTTGTCAATTTGTACAATTTTATGCACCAGCATCAAGATAACGGTATAGCCTTTTCAAACGAACTGCTGCCAGTCAAATTCTATGAGGGCGTTGAACAGATAATTGTATGGCTGCTGGAGGCACTGCAAGTCCATTTGCCAAGGCGATCTCTATAAAGATTGAAAAATCTGTTATAACCCGCAGCGTTGAAGAATAAAGCAATAAATTAGTTTATGATCTTGATTCTATTATTCGTTACAAACGCATGAAATATATCCATAATTTCCTTATCGCTCTTTTTTATGTAAATTTTTTCTTTTTTCCTTGTACGCAGAATATAAGGAAGATGCCGAAGTGCCATAAAAAATGCTCCAACCTCGACAAAATTAGCGATACAACTATAGAGAACCAACCATACGGTCAAATACATTGTATGTTTCAGGACAAAACTGGGGTCTCTCAGGTTTTTCCACAGCATGAGCAATCTGTTTCTTTTGGAGATCATCCGTACTAATAATTTTTTGTGATAACTATTTATTGTTACATTCCCCATATGATACACAATGCTCCTTGGCTCATAATGGATTTCCCATCCCCTCTTCAATCCTCTGTAACTTAGATCCGCATCTTCCCAGTTGAATGGAGAGAATTTTTCATCGAATCCACCGATCTCTAAAAACATACTTTTTCTTACAGCCGAATGCGCAGCGCTAAACATAAAAGAAAGCAGTAGTTTGTCGTTAACCAAGACATCCTTCGCATCTGCAATATCGTAGTTGCGGTGAACTTTGAAAAATCCCTTCTTGAACTCATATAGTTTTCCTCCATCTCTGAATTTTTTAACAGGAAGACCATAAGATTTGCAGGTTACAGCAAAAACTGTGAGATTAACAAAGTGTTCAACCAGTGAGGTAATAAAATCTTCGTTGACTTCCACATCGTTGTTGAGAAAAATCAAGATATCATATTGGGCAAAAGTAGCTCCTTTATTACAGGTACGAGAAAAACCGCGGGGTCCCTGTTTTTTAACTACCTTAACCCTGTCTATCCCGTTTAAAAATTCGATACTATCATCTGTACTACTATCATCAACAATTATAATCTCACTTTTGCCTGTATAAAATTTACATGCGGATATTATGGAAGGAAGGAAACGCTCCAAAAGATGCCTCCCATTATAGTTTGGAATTATTATGCTAACTCCAGGTTCCATACTTATTTCTCTACACTTATAATCTTATGAACATATACAAAATATGAAGTTCTTATAGTTTTGTACTTATTTGTTTTGGACATAATATTTATATACCTAAAATTTCTCTTCGAAAAATCGGAGTATTCGTTCTTAGCAACCGCTGATTAGTAGTACATACTATAGGAAAAATAAGAATGCAAACGCTCGTCTGAATATTAAATCTCGAATCTTTTATCTTGAATAGGACTAAGTCGTTTCGTCCCTGCTTGACCGCATTCTTCTGCTGGGGTAATTGATTAATATGATTGAAGTGCAGGGTAAACATTATGCCTGAGATAAGCGTTGTCATACCGACCTACAACCGTTTTGAAATGCTTGAAAAGGCATTAAACAGCGTACTTTCGCAGAACTTTAAAGACTTCGAGATCCTTGTTGTCGATGATGCGTCAGCAGATAATACCAATGAGCGGATGCAAAACGGGTTTGAAGCAGAAATAGAAAAAGGGGTTATACGGTACATCCGCAATAGAACTGAACAAGGCCGATCCGCCTGCAGAAATACCGGCATAAAGTTCGCACAGGCAGGACTCATTTCCTTCCTTGATGACGATGATTGCTGGCTGCAGGATCATCTCGGTTCACTGTATGCATTTATAAACGAGCATAAAGATATCGGCATTGCCTTTTCAAACTGGGAAACCATTGACGAGCAATCACAGAAAAAAAACATCGGCATCAAAGGGATAATGACAGGTACGGGTGATGCGTATCTTAAGCTTATGCTCCGGGCATTGATCGGGTATCCGTCGACGTGTATTATAAGGATATCTCTTTTAGAAGAGACGCACGGGTTCAACGTAAAGCTGCCTCCCCGTGAAGACTGGGAACTATTCACACGATGCGCTATGAAAGGCGGCGTTGGTTTTATTGATAAAACAACGGTACAGATATCCGTACATGCCGGCAGTTATTCGAGAAATAAGATCCAATGGGTCAATGCTACAGAGGCAGCATGGAACAGCATAACGGCGTCTGCGCAGGAAAACGGCATTAAACTCGGCAATAAAATTATTTCTGAAAGGGCATTGAGGCTTTCAAGGGCGTTTATAACTATCGGAGGCTTTGATAAGGCAAAGGAATATCTTTTTGAGGCTATCCGGCATAGACCATCCGCCTTGTTCAGTTCTATTGCGACAGAAAATGCCTTTAAACTGATTATCGGTAAAAGTCTGTATATGCGGTATAAAAAATGAAGATTGCACACTTTTCGAACGAACTGCTACCTGTTAAATACTATGGGGGTGTCGAACGGGTCATTGTATGGCTTTTGGAGGCATTGCAAAAGATGGGACACCAGAATTACCTGCTTGCGCCCGAAGGCACTGCAAGTCCCTTTGCCGAAGTTATCAGGGTAAAGAAGGTCAAAAAGATCGAGGTGGAATCCCCCGCCCTTCACGATAAACTCCCGCTTGATTCGGATGTCCTCCACTATCATTACGGTTATTCGTACCTTGACTATAAACTGCCAACGCTGAAGACCATTCACGGCTACGCCTGGCTTGATAAGCAGCTCGACAATACGTTTAATTTTCTCTCGGATGCGCATCGAAGGGCTTATAAACAGCCGGACCTGCCATTCGTACATAATGGTTTAAAGCCTGAAGAATACCTCTACCGCGAAAATAAGGAAGATTTTTTATTGTTTCTTTCAAGGGCGGACTGGACGGTCAAGGGACTGCCCCTTGCTATCGAGGTTGCTCGTCGAACAGGCATGAAACTTATAATCGCCGGCAATGCTCACAGAAAATTTGTGGAGGGTTATGCAGGGTTTGGTTATTTGAAGAGGCATTTTAACAAGCAATGCCTGTATGTCGGCGAAGTTACCGATGAAATAAAATCAGCCTACCTTGCCAAAGCAAAAGCATTGATCTTTCCAACACAATGGGAAGAGCCGTTCGGCCTGGTGGCCATCGAGGCGATGGTAAGCGGTACACCTGTTATCACTACACGGCATGGCGCAATGCCCGAGATAGTTGTTGATGAAAAGACAGGCTTCTTGTGCGATGACGTAGAAGATATGGTTAACGCGGTCCACAGGATTCAGGATATCCGCCCCACGGATTGCAGGAGGCATGTGCTTGATCATTTTCATTACATGCGTATGGCGGAGGATTATATAAAGCTTTATATAAAACGGATCAATGACTATACTAAAAACTTATAACGATACCATGAAAAGACACAAAACAAAGGTCATAAACATTGGTAATGTGAAGATAGGCGGGGGCAACCCTGTCGTTGTCCAGAGCATGACCAATACCCATACAAAGGATGTGGTTGCTACCATAAAGCAGGTGAATGAGCTTGCAGACGCCGGGGCCAAGATTGTACGGCTTGCCATTCCGGACAAGGATTCCGTACTTGCCCTGAAGGCCATTAAAAAGGCAGTGCAGGTGCCGCTGATAGCAGACATCCATTTCGACTACAGGCTTGCCCTTGCATCAATCAAAAGCGGTATCGACGGTCTGAGGATCAATCCGGGGAATATCGGCAGCAAGGACCGCATCCATGAGGTCGTTCGCGCAGCCGCGGACGCAGGTATACCGATAAGGGTCGGGGTCAATGCGGGTTCTTTACCTCAGGATATACTTGAACAATATGATTTTCATCCGACGGCAGAGGCCATTGTTGAAACTGCCATGAGAAACATACACGAGCTTGAGGCGTTCAATTTCGGCAATATAAAAGTGTCCGTAAAATCGAGCAATGTCCTCGTGATGATAGAGGCATACCGGCAATTATCAAAACGCGTTGATTATCCCCTGCATCTCGGTGTAACCGAGGCCGGCACCGTGTTGTCGGGCAGCATAAAATCGGCCGTAGGCATGGGTATTCTTCTTTCCGAAGGCATCGGTGATACGATACGGGTTTCGCTTACCGATGATCCCGTGATTGAGGTAAAGGCCGGATACGAAATTCTCACAGCGCTCGGTCTCGCACATCATGGCGTTGAGATTATTTCATGCCCGACCTGCGCGCGGGCTGAATTTGATGTGATCGGGCTTGTCAATTCTCTTGAAAAAAAACTGATCAATGTAAAGGACCCGCTTACGGTTGCGGTTATGGGTTGTGTCGTGAACGGTCCCGGTGAGGCAAAAGAGGCGGATGTCGGGATTGCGTGCGGAAAAGGCAGTGGAATCTTATTCAGGCATGGAAAGGTAGCAGGTAAGGTAAAAGAAACGGAGTACGAAAAGGTCCTCCTATCAGAGGTACACGACCTGCTGAGACAAAAGGGTCAATAGGAAAGTTTGTTTATTTATTCAGTAAATTACTACGGCCAAAGGCAGTGGTTTCCGAGGAATGCTCACAAAATGTCATTCCGTGCTTGACACGGAATCCAAAGAAAACCGCAAAACACTGGATTCCCACTTTCGTGGGAATGACGTATCAACGGTGTAGCCGGATATACATACCAACCCCGCGGGCTTTTTCATTATACCAAAAGACCGAAAAGTAAGATTTACACTTCTCACAAGAAAAGGAAGATTTATTCATCCCCCTGTATTCTCTCTAAGATTTTGCCGCAGGAAACTAAATAAACTTTAATAGTTGACTTATTTTCCTTGCCTGCTTATACTTATTTCGTATGGCAAACGATATAGGACGGAGGATTATAGAGAAAGCGGCAGAACTGTTTCCCCGGCAGGGCTTCTCCAAGGTTACCATGGATGAGCTGTGCGATGAACTCGGCATAAGCAAAAAAACGCTTTACCGGTATTTTATCAGTAAGGACGCACTCGCAGATGCTGTGTTCAAGTGGAACATAAGCTCCGTAAAAAACAACCTTCTCGCTATCATGAGCGAACATGTTGATTATCTTGAACGGCTTTACAAGCTTTGTGAGTTCATTAGTCAGTTTCTATCAAGAATGAACAAGACAGCTCATCCATGGTAACCTTGGAGAAGCCAGAAATGATATTCAAAAAGATCTTGTAATGCTCGTACTTGCTTCTGCCGTAGAGGGGATTCTGACTCCAGAGGTTTTAACTACCCAATCCTTTTCGACCGAAGATGCATTCCGGGGCATAATCAATATCTTTTTTAACGGCGTTTTGACGGATAAAGCAAGAAGGCATTATAGTACAAAATACAAAAATCCAAAAACAGGCAAAGGAGAGCTACATGCCATTTAGAAGCATACCAAAAGTATATTCGGTAATCGCGGGCATATTTATTTTTCTCGCCATTTCTTGTTCGAATAAAAATGCAAATCTTGTAACCGGCAGCGGGACCATAGAGGTCACGGAATATGAT
>JAMDCL010000045.1:0-3937 GCA_023489065.1 Deltaproteobacteria bacterium
GTATTGTCCGCAATATGTCTGTGGTCTGTCGCGTTTTCGCGCGTCATTACGCAGGCATTCTATGCGCTCAAGGATGCAAAAACACCGGTGATTATAGCATTTTTTACGGTCATCATAAACCTCCTCCTCAGTGTCTGGCTGATGAATACGATGGAGTACCGGGGACTCGCACTGGCAACAAGCATATCCGCTTATTTCAATACCTTTTACCTGCTTTATGCTCTGAGAAAGAAGATCGGGAAGATAGGGCTGAAAGCAATCAGCGTATCCTTTGCAAAGGCCCTTACAGCATCAGGGATCATGGGTGTGATCATAGCCCTCGTGTTTAAGAACATCATGCTCCTCCACAGACACTATTCCGGCTTAAACCTCGCGTTTCTGCTTTTGCTTGCCATCCTGCTCGGTATTGCTTCTTACGGCGCTGTTTCCTACCTTCTTAAAACACAGGAATTGAAGGACGGGCTCGCAATCATTAAACGGAAACTTGTTAACCCACACTGAAAATCAGAACAGCATGAACGGTGACACCACCTGCGGCGAAACCGGCAGTTTCTTTACCTCGGCGGGCGTCAGGAGGAGCCTTTTGATATCTGCATCGGTATGAAACAGTACCGCGTCCTTGAACTCCCATCTCTGAACAAGCGCGTCGCCGTTGTACAGCTCCACCGTACGCGGCAGCGTCATGGTTGTTTGAGTAGCGCTGTCAACTTCGACTGATACCGGCGTACCGTTATTGCCGTTAGCGTTTTTGATTTTTGCGGTATTGTAGGCCAGCTGTGCACCGGTCAAATAGCTCTTTACCACAGATAGTATCTGGCTGCTGCCGTATGTCATCCTGTACATAAGGGGAACCGTATCTTCGTTGTCTATAAATAGTTGGTCGTTGTCATCCCCGATGATATATGCGGCCCTGTCGTTTGCAAGACCATAAGCGACCTTTGTTTGATTCAATCCGATTTCGTTGAATATTCTTTGCGGATTATCCGACAAATACAATTCCACGAGAACCGTGAAAAGATTGTTCTGTGAAAATAGCGGGAGGGGAGATGACATCCTTACCTTATTCACGAGCGTTGTCTGGTGAAGCCCTTCGTTGAGAACAGTTACCCGCGCCTTGGGAAACTGGTAATCCTGCCTGACAGAGCCGTTGGACTTTATTATGACCCTGCACGGTACAGGAGTATTGACATAATCTTTTCCGAGATTAAAGAACGCAGTGCCGTTCAGCACGAGCACATCCAGCCCCTTCTGTGCCTTCATCAGTGATGCCATTTTCGATGAAGGGATAATAAAACCGCTCAAGAGCATGACGGCCAGCAGACCGAAAAGTACCTTTTTCATTTGAAGTACCCCTTCATGTAATCCAGCAATCTGTCTTTTATTTCCGTTCTTTTCATTGCAAACGCTATATTCGCGAGTAAAAAACCGAGCTTGTCCCCGCCGTCATACCGGTCTCCTTCAAACTGATACCCTATCATCCCTTTTTGTTTTAACAGTTCCCTCAACCCGTCGGTAAGCTGGACCTCGCCGCCTGCTCCCGAAGGTATGTTTTCCAGTATATCGAAGATCTCGGGTGTGAGTATATACCTTCCTATGATCGCAAGATTGGACGGCGCTTTATCCGGTGCGGGTTTTTCAACGACATCGTCCAGTAGGTAGACCCTGTTGTCCGTTTGCCTGCCCTTGATGATGCCGTACCGGGAGGTATCTTCCTTTAAAACCTGCTGCACAGCTATAACGGGCTTTTTGTATTTTTCATATACATCGACCATCTGTAAAAGGCACGGCCTTGGGGCATCTATGATATCATCCCCGAGTATAACCGCAAACGGTTCATCACCGATAAGGTGCTTCGCCTGTAATACTGCATGACCCAGTCCCAGCGGCTTTTTCTGCCGTATGGACACAATCTTTATCATATCCGACAGGCCCTCGATAAGCCCGAGCAGGCCGTTGCTGCCTTTCTTGCGCAGGGTATCTTCAAGCTCGTAGTTAATATCGAAGTGATCTTCTATTGCCTCTTTCCCATGGTTTACTATGAGGATTACCAGCTCTATGCCGGACGCCTTTGCTTCTTCTACGATATACTGGATCATGGGTTTGTCCACTATCGGCAAAAGCTCTTTGGGAACTGCCTTCGTAACCGGTAAAAATCTCGTCCCGTATCCTGCTGCGGGTATTACTGCTTTTTTGATCTTCACGCAATGCCCTACCTTTTATTTTTCGTTCAACTGCTCTTCCAGGAAACCTTTATCCAACAGGTAATCCGTCTTTATATGTTTCAATGATGCAAATATCGAGTCCTTTATCAGGGGATGCCCCTTTTCAAGTTCGGTAATTATCTTCCTTATTTTCTGCCTGTTTGTCAACTCAGGCGTCATGGAAACAGGACATTGCGGATCGATCAGGGGCGCCTGAAGGTTTGAGGCGTAGTCACGTGCTGCCCCTGCTTTGACATAGATCAGGGGCCGTATCACCGTGACCTTATACTTGTCCGAAACACTGACGGCCGGCATTGCCTTTATACGGCCGTTGAAAAAGATGTTCATGAGCAGGGTCTCAATGAGATCGTCCATGTTGTGACCGAGTGCGAGCTTGTTGCATCCGAGTTTTGACGCCTTGTTGTACAGCAGCCCCCTCCTCAGTCTCGAGCATATCGAGCACAACAGTTTTTCTCCCTTGTTATGCGCAAGCGCAATCCGGAGTAGCTGCGTATGCTCTATCCGGTAATCGTAGCCATGCTGGCTGAGGTATGATTCCACAAGATCGCTTTTCATGCCCGGTGCTCCGGTATCAATATGGACCGCAACCATGCTAAATTTGATCGGTGCCTTGTGCCGCAAACGCTCAAGCGTATCCAGCAGCGTATAGCTGTCCTTACCTCCGGATACCGCGACGAGAATACGGTCTCCGTTCTTGATAAGGTCAAAATCCCCTATGGCTCTTCCAACAAGCCTTGTTACATGGTCCTTATTATCTTCCATACTGAGGGATATACTATCATCCAACCGCCCCTGCAACTATTGCATTTTGGGGGCTATCTGGCTTAGCCTTAAGGCGCAAACGTATGCTGAATACACTCAGAAAAATATTTGCCTCTCTGCGCTATAGAAATTTCCGGTTGTTCTGGATTGGCCAGGCCATATCCCTGATAGGGACGTGGATGCAGAGCATAGGGCAGGCATGGCTCATATTAAAACTTACCGACTCCCCTTTCCTGCTCGGGTTGATAGGCGCTGCTCAATATACGCCCATTCTTGTCTTGTCTGTGTTTGCAGGCAGCATCGTGGACCGGTTCCCCAAGCGGTATCTTATCATCCTCACCCAGACCGTCATGGCTCTCCTTGCATTCGCCCTGTGGGTCCTGACAGCAAAGGGTATTGTCAATTACTGGCATGTCTTCATACTGGCATCCCTGCTGGGCCTGGCAACGAGCCTTGATGTGCCGGCACGTCAGGCGTTCATGATCAACCTGGTCGGCAGGGACACGCTTATGAACGCCATTGCACTGAATTCAACAACCTTCAATATAGCTCGGCTCATAGGACCGGCTATCGCTGGCCTGCTTATAGCAAAGGTAGGCATTGCAACGACGTTTCTGTTGAACGGAATAAGCTTTCTACCGGTCATCGCAGGTCTTATTATGATAGATATAGACGGCTTGCCCGGCAGATCCGGCAAGAAAAATGTCATGGAAGACATAAAGGAAGGTCTCCTCTATATAAAAAACAACGCGGTTGTTTTCAATGTTCTCATGCTGATGCTGCTGGTGTCGCTTTTCGCAATCAATTTCAATGTGGTCGTACCGGTATATGCAAAATACGTCTTCCACAGTAACCCGGAAATCTTTGGTTTTCTCATGTCATCACTCGGTGTTGGTTCCATTCTCGGTGCCATGCTCGTGGCACCGAGAATGGAACCAACACCGAGTGATGAC
>JAMDCL010000045.1:3947-9014 GCA_023489065.1 Deltaproteobacteria bacterium
GCCGTAGTCCGAATCTTGTTTTTTTGATACTGGGTGCGGTTATGTTGTCCGGGTTCCAGATGGTCATGGCATTTGTTACCGGCCTGTATCCTGCCATGTTCGTGATGTTTTTAATAGGGTTCGGATCGATTATTTTTACCGCACTCTCAAACACCACCCTGCAGCTCAAAACACCCGACGAGTTAAAGGGCAGGGTAATGAGCGTGTACTCTCTTGTGTTCATGGGCGTTACACCCATCGGCAATCTGTTCATCGGCGGCATTGCCGACGAGATCGGAATAAGGACGTCCATCTTTATCGGCGGATTGCTGGGCTTGGTACCCGCACTGTATTATTTAAGAAAATTTTATGTAAACCTCGTTAGAAAGTCCGGGGGTTTCTGACGGTATAAAATAAATTTGCCAGGGGGATAAAATGGATATGATACTTATTCACGGACTTTCCGGGACTATGACCGATATGGAGTTTATAGCAGGTACTCTGGCAAGCGAGGGTCACCGGGTTTTCAATGTCTCATTGCCGGGGCACGGAACAAAACCCGAAGCGCTGCTGTCGGTCTCCATGCAGGACTGGATCGATACGGTGGAGGAACAGATCCATGCCTGCTCCCGGGACGTTTTTATCGTAGGCCAGTCCATGGGAGCCCTGCTTGCGCTCTATGGTTCCGTAAAGCATCCGGAAAAGGTAAAAGGGATTGCGCTGCTGTCACCCGCCATACGGCTCTCCGGCAGGGTTAACAGGCTCTTTATGACCCTGCTTTACCAGTATTCCAGGGTCTTACCCATTCCCGTTCTGTATTACACAAAAGTAAACGGGGCAGACATTGCTGATCCCGCGGCAAAAAAAGGCTACAGTGCTTACAACAAAATTCCACTGAAGGCACTTGCAGAGTTTGAGCATTTGCGAAGGCTGGTGCGGGACATGCTCGGTAGTGTTACCGTGCCGGCATTGATGGTGTATTCGACAAACGATCATACCATAGCAGACAATGCTGTAGAAATAATTGACAGGGGAATAAGGTCTACTATAAAGAAAACAACAGTGCTTTCCGGCTCTTTTCATGTTCTATCAGTAGACAGGGATAAGGAAAGGGTCATTACTGCGATACTCGGATTTCAAAGATTGATTAAAACGGGGGTTACATGATAAAACACATACTTGTTTCTGTTGATGGTTCTGAAAACAGCGATACAGCTTTGACATTTGGTATTTATCTTGCCAGGAAACTGAATGCAACACTGCATATCCAGCATGTTATAGATGTAGTGTTCCTTGAAAACCCGTTCCTGCACGATCTGTCCGGGGCAATGGGGTTCGAACCCTTTATGGATTTTTCGGGCAAGGTGAGCGACATCCTGCGGCAGCGGGGAACTCAGATACTTGCAGACGCAGGTGCTGTCTGCAAAAAGGCGGGCATCGAGTGCAAGCAGTATCTCGACACCGGTATCGTAACAAAAGAGATCTGCGAGCGTGAAAAACTCGTTGATCTCGTGGTCATAGGACAAAAGGGCGTCAACTCCCAGTTCGACAGGAAGATCCTCGGTTCGACGACAGAAGGCCTGACCAGAAGATTGGCCAAGCCCCTGCTCATCAGTCCGGGGAGGTTTCAGGAGTTCAACCGCGTCCTGCTTGCCTACGATGACAGTAACGGGTCTAAAAAGGCCATGGAGTTTGCAGTCGGCTTTTGCAAGGACATGAATTTACCCTTAAGCGTCGTTACGGTGAACAAGGACGAATCGGTTTCCTTGACAATCCTGAACAGCGTAAAGTCTTATATAGAACCGTACGGTATTGTCTTTGACACTCAGAAAAAAAGCGGCAATACGGAGAAGGTTTTGAAATCGATGATGGACAACGAACCCTACGATCTCTTGATCATGGGTGCACACGGACATTCGAGGATCGTCGAGCTGGTATTGGGCAGCACGGCGGAGTACGTGATACGGAACACGAACAAACCGGTGATCGTAACAAAAGGCTAAAGGAGGCATGATGAAGGTAGGTATAAACGGATACGGAAGGATCGGCAGGATTGTACACAGAATATCGCTCCAGCGCAAAGACATAGAGATCGCAGCAATCAACGATATCACGGACGCAAAAACGCTGGCGCATCTCCTCAAATACGATTCTGTCCATGGTACGCTGAACGCCACTGTCCAGGCAGAGGAGAACGCCCTGACAGTGGATGGGAAAAAGACCTCAATCTCTTCCTTTAGAAATCCGGGGGACATTCCGTGGAAGGATCTCGGCATTGATGTTGTCGTGGAGAGCTCGGGATTGTTTACGGACCGGGAGAAAGCACAGCTCCATTTCAAAGGCGGTGCAAAGAAGGTCATCATTTCGGCACCTGCAAAGGACCCCGATATAACCATTGTTTTGGGTGTCAACCATAAGTCTTATGATGCCAAAAAGCACAACATTATTTCCAACGCATCCTGTACAACCAACGGGCTTGCACCCATAGTGAAAGTGCTCAACGACAACCTCGGCATTGAAAACGCCTTTATGACAACCGTGCATTCTTACACCAACGATCAGAGGATACTCGATCTGCCGCACAAGGACCTGAGAAGGGCACGCGCAGCGGCCATATCCATGATACCGACAACGACAGGTGCTGCAAAAGCCCTGCATCTGGTTATCCCCGAGGTTAAGGGAAAACTCGACGGTATTTCCATCCGGGTACCGACCTTTGACGTTTCTATCGTCGATCTATCTGCCACGGTCAAAAAATCGACCTCCGTTGAAGAAGTAAATGCGTTGTTTAAAAAGGCAGCAGACGGTGAATTGAAAGGCATACTCGGATATTCGGACCAGCCCCTTGTTTCCATAGATTACCGGGGAACGCACTTTTCTACTGTACTCGATTCGCTGTTAACAAAGGTAATCAACGGGACATTGGTCAAGGTCTTTTCATGGTACGACAATGAGTGGGGATTCTCGACAAGAATGGTTGATTTGATCCAATTCGTCGGCAGCGGGGTGCAGCAATGGTGAATTATAAAGATTTAACCTACATCGATAATGTCGATGTAAAGAATAAACGCCTGTTTATACGGGTTGACTTCAATGTCCCGTTGACGATGGACGGCGCCATATCCGACGACATAAGGATACGGAGCGTCTTGCCGACCATTAACTATGCGCTCGATGAAGGCGCATCCATTATTCTGGCATCACACATGTCAAGGCCAAAAGGGGTGAAGGACCCGAAATTTTCCCTCCAAATCGTTGCGAAGAGGCTCTCCCGTCTCCTCGACAAGGAAGTCCTGTTTGCCAATGAGTGTACGGGACAATCCGTAGACGAGTACAAGAAACACCTCGGCAAGGAAGAGATCCTCCTGCTCGAAAACCTCAGGTTTAATCCGGGAGAGGAAAAGAACGATGAAGCGTTCGCAAAGCTTCTGGCTCAGGACATAGACGTGTACATCAATGACGCCTTTGCAGTCGCTCACCGCAACCATGCAAGCGTGTCCGCCATAACGAAGTATGTTCCCAGGTGTGCCGCTGGTTTTCTCATGAAAAAAGAACTGAATTATTTCACCAAGGCAACGGACAATCCTTTGAGACCCTTTGTCGCAATCATCGGCGGTGCAAAGGTTTCGAGCAAGCTTGGTGCAATGTCAAATCTCCTCGATAAGGTTGATAAGCTTATCATCGGCGGAGGAATGGCATTCACGTTCCTCAAGGCGCTTGGCTACGAGGTGGGCAAGTCCATTGTAGAGAATGATATGCTCAGGACCGCTCTTGATATACTCCAGAAGGCAAGAGAAAAAGGGGTCAAGGTTTACCTGCCCGTGGACTGTGTTGTTGCGGACAAGTATGATGCAAAAGCGGATTCGAAGATAGTTACGATCCAGGAGATCCCCCACGAATGGATGGCCATGGACATAGGGCCTTCAACGAACCTCTTATTCTCTCTGGCAATTCAGGGTGCAAAAACGATTATCTGGAACGGGCCAATGGGAGTATATGAAATGGCAAGTTTCTCAAGGGGCACACTGTCCATGGTCTCCCATGTTTCCAATTCTTACGCCCTGACCATAGTAGGCGGAGGAGATACCGATGTAGCTGTACACGAGGCCGGAGAGAGTGCCAATATCTCCTATATCTCCACAGGCGGCGGTGCCTTTCTCGAACTGCTCGAGGGCAAAGAACTGCCCGCACTCAAGGCACTCGAAGACTGTTTGCACAAGGACTGACGGTGAAACCAAAATATATCATCGCAGGCAACTGGAAGCTGAACAAGGGGCCTGCAGAAGCAAAGGCATTTTCCGGAGAGTTATCAAAGCACCTTGCCAGGACCTCCCTGAAAAATACCGATATTATCATTGCACCGCCGTTCGTTTCTTTGCCGGCCTTAATGGCAAACGGTTTTTCTATCGGTGCCCAGGATGTGTACTGGGAAGATAAGGGTGCGTTTACCGGAGAGGTATCCGCTGCCATGCTGAAAGAGCTTCGCGTGGAATACTGTATTGTCGGTCATTCGGAACGAAGGCAGTTTTTCCATGAAACCGACAGAACGGTCAACCTCAAAGTCTCTGCACTTTTAAAAAAGAATATACGCCCTATCATTTGTATCGGCGAACGGCTGGAGGATCGAAAGGCCGGCATTATGTATAGTGTCGTGCGGTTCCAGCTTGCCGCAGCACTGTTCGATGTCGAGATCCATGATCCCGGGGATCTTGTCGTTGCGTATGAACCGGTATGGGCGATAGGTACGGGTAATGTCGCTACCCCTCAGCAGGCGGAAGATATGCATGAAGTCATTCGACAGTCGCTCGAAAAACACTTCGGTATCGATGCCGGCAGCAGGGTCAGGATCCTGTACGGCGGGAGTGTGAACGAGGAGAATATAGAAGGACTCATTGACAAGGAGCAGATCAATGGGGCATTGATAGGCGGGGTAAGCCTTGACCTTGATAAATTTTTAAGTATAATTAATCATATAGAGAAAAGGGAGAGATAAGATGTATACGTTAGTACTTCTGGTACATATCATGGTTGCCGTAGCGATTGTTATGGTGGTTTTGTTACAGGTGGGCAAAGGTTCGGGTATGGGAG
>JAMDCL010000106.1 GCA_023489065.1 Deltaproteobacteria bacterium
CCGGAGTACATGCAGGGGATCCGGATACCATGAGTGTCCGGAGCAGCTTCCCGCGGTTCGTCGATATGGAGCAAAAATACGGGAGTCTGATAAGGGGTATGCTCAATGCCCGCCGAGCGAGGCAGCAGCACGCAGCAGCCGGTAACCGATCCATGTTTATGACCATGAAGACCGGCCTAAAAGACCTCATAGATACCCTGCGTCAGCAGTCCGGCGGGGTAAATTTCAAGACCGGTGCCGGGGCACAATCCATTCAACGGACGAGCACTGGCAGGGATGTGAGCTATTCGGTTACGCTATCAAATTCGGAACAACTCCAGGCCGACGGTATTATTCTTGCGGTGCCTGCTTACGTTTCGGCCGGACTTGTTTCCTCCATGGGAAAAGACCTGTCGGATCTTTTGCTCTCCATACCCTACGTATCAACAGCAACAGTATCGCTTGCGTATAAAAAGGATTCGTTTGGCCATACGCTCAAGGGTTTTGGATTTGTCGTACCCAGGAAAGAAAACAGGCGTATTATGGCAGCAACATGGACGAGCTCCAAGTTTTCCTACCGTTCTCCGGATGATTCGGTCCTGCTGCGATTTTTTGTCGGCGGTGCTGCAAACCAGGACATGGTTTTTAAATCAGACGATGAAATTGCCGGGCTTGTGAGGACCGAGCTTAAGGACATCATGGGTGTTACTGCAGAGCCTCTCTTTGTACGCATTTACCGCTGGGACAGGGCCATGCCTCAGTATACCATAGGTCACGGGTCGAGGGTCAAAACCATAGAGCAGTTGACTGCCGGGCTTGGGAACATACAGCTTTGCGGGAGTGCGTACCACGGCATTGGCATAAGCGATTGTATCAACAGCGGGAACACCGCAGCACAGGGTGTGTTGAAAGGGCTGTTTGATTAAGCCGGAAGACATCGGTAAAGATTAACGTTTAAGTTTCACTATTCAGGAAGTCCTGCATAATATCCAGTATAAATCCCTTGACATTCCGGATGTTCTATATAAGAAAGGGTTGAAATTTTAAAAAACGAACGCTCGCTGTAAGGGACAAAACCATGGATTTGATATCTTCAACCTACTATGACATCCGAAGGGTTGTAAAGTTTTTGAAAATTTTTGCGCTGGTTGCCGGTCCGGGCATTATTGTGATGGTTGCGGACAATGACGCGGGCGGCATAACGACCTATGCGGTTACCGGGGCGCAAACGGGTTACAGTCTGCTCTGGTTCATGGTTTTATTGGGACCCGTTGCATACTACGTACAGGAGATGACCGTCCGTCTCGGTGCGGTTACAAAACGCGGGCATGCAGAGGCAATCTTCTATTCTTTCGGATCATTCTGGGGATGGTTTTCCCTGTTGGATCTCGTTTTGACAGACTGGATGACCATGATAACCGAGTTCATCGGAATGACTGCCGCCCTGAGCATCTTTGGGGTGTCACCTGTGGTTACCGTGTTGATCTGCTGGGGGATCATGGGATTTATGGTACTTCAGGGGCACTATTGGACATGGGAAAAGCTCGCATTGCTGTTTTGTGCCATAAATATGATCTACATTCCCGCTGCTTTTTTGATTCATCCTTCGGTAAAAGAAGTTCTCCATGGATTTATTCCACACATGGCAACCGGCGGCTTTACGAACGGTCTTTTTTTCCTGCTCATGGCAAACATAGGTACGACCATAGCTCCATGGATGATTTTCTTTCAGCAGAGTACTGTTGTTGATAAAGGCATGCAGGAGAAGGATATACTCTGGGGTAAACTGGACACGCTTGTTGGTGCCGTTCTGACCGTGGTAGCCGCGATCGTTGTCATTGTCGTTACCGGCAAGGTGCTTTTCGGACAGGATATCGAAAGTGCGGCACAGGCCGCCATTGCGCTGATGCCCGTGAACAAGTATGTGGGTACGCTGGTCGCGATCGGGCTCTTCGATGCAGGACTTCTGGGAGCCGTATGTATATCTCTTGCCAGCTCGTGGGCGTTTGGCGAGGTGTTCGGGTGGGCACACTCATTGAACCATAAGGTGAGGGAAGCAAAATGGTTTTATGCGTATTATTTCTTCGATCTGTTGCTTGCAGGGACGGTCGTATTGATACCCCATGCGCCCCTTGTCCTCATCACGCTGTTTGTGCAGGTAGCAGCTACGGTACTTCTGCCCGCTGCACTGGTTTTTCTTATCATCCTCCTCAATAACGAGGAACTCATGGGCAAATACAAAAACAACAGACTCGAAAACATCTTAAACATTTCCATCGTCGTGGCCTTGATCGTCATATCCACGGGTTACAGCCTGACGATTGTATTTCCGAATATGTTGAAGTAGAATGCGGTATGGAGAAATAACATGGGAAAGGTATTCAACATATTCCGGGGCTTTTTTTCAGCGGTGAGAGACGTGAACAAGAAATATAAACAACCCCATATAAAAATGACCCGCATGGTATCCTTTTCCCTGTTCATGCTGCGGTTGTACTTGTTTTTCATGGTAGCTATCCTGCTGTACAAATTTATCACGTTAGCCGTCAAAGGCGGACTGGGGGTCGTGCCGTGAATCCAACCGTTACGAATCAGCCAACCGCGACAAAACAGGAGAGCGGACAGTCGTTTTTTTTAAGCGAAGTTCTGGGCGCAAAAATAATCCTCAACGAAAAGAAGATCGGCCGCTTGCAGGATCTCATCATCAAAGAAAACGGGACCGTTCCCCATGTAACGCATCTCTTGATTTCCCTGCCTTTCGGTATGAGTGCCGTAGTCCCGTGGGAGAAAATCGGGGCAATCCTCGTCAAGGAAAAAAAGATAACCGTTGCTGCCGAGGACATCGCTCCGTATAAAGGCGAGCCGGAAGAAAATGCGGTTCTGCTGAAGGACCATGTCATAGACAAGAAGGCCATCGATTTGAAAGGAAGGGACCTGGAAATCATTTATGACGTGAAACTGAGGATACGCGACGGCATGCTGTACGTCACGGATGTGGACCTGAGCCGTTACGGGCTTTTACGACGCATCCATCTGACCATGCTTGCAAACTTTGTCTACAAGTTGGCGAGAAACATTCAGGATCAAACGGTTTCGTGGAAGTACATCCAGCCGCTGCCGGAACGGATCGGACGTTTTCAGGGCGATATCAAATTGAATGTTCTGAAAGAAAAACTCTCCGATATGCACCCGGTGGATTTGGCGGATATTCTGGAAGAGATGGAGCCAAATCAGCGAGTGGAAATTTTCGAGAAACTCGATCCCGAGCAGGCATCGGACACCCTGGAAGAAATCGATCCCGAAGCGCAGCGTGACCTTGTGGAATCTCTCAAAATCGAAAAGGTTGCGCTGCTCGTCGACGAGATGACGACAGGTCAGGCAGCGGATTTTCTTTCGGTCCTCTCCGTTTCGGAAGCCGATGCAATCCTGAAGCGCCTGAACCCGGAAAACGCACGCAAGATCCGCACGATTGTTCAGCACCACGAAGAGAACATCCTCGACTTTGCAACGCAGGATTTTATATCTTTTTCACCTGACGTAACCGTGGAACAGGCGCAGGAACAGTACCGCTATATAGCCAAGGGCAAGGATGTCGTCATGTACCTTTATATTCTGGACAACGAGAAACATCTTACCGGTGTATTGGACATAAAGGAATTGCTGACCGCCGAAGAGCATGCTTTTCTGAAAGACGTGATGATCCGGAATGTCATTTCGCTGGCGCATGACAGCACACTCAGGAAGGCATCCGAGTTTTTCGTGCGCTATAATTTCCGCGCACTGCCTATAACCGATACGGACAACAAAATCATAGGTGTCGTCACGTATCGGGATATCATGGGGCTGCGTCATCGTTATATAGAATAAATCCGTCGCGCCTTGAACTGTTACAAGCGTTTGACAATCCCAGGCGATTTTTATATAAACGGTAAAACATAAAAGGGAGATTGCTATGATTAAAATTCTGCTGGTTGACGACATGAGGAATTTTCTCGATCTTGAGGTTTCTTTCTTAAGAAGGGCTGAATCGAAGATCATAACGGCAAAAGACGGAGCAGAGGCCCTCAAACTGGCAAAGATAGAAAAGCCCGATGTCATTTTGCTTGATTTGGAAATGCCGAAAATGAACGGAATCGAATGCTGCAGAATTCTCAAGAGCGATCCCGCTTTAAAGAAGATACCCGTCATTATGGTGACCTCTACGGAAAAGAAAGCTGAATCGATCAAGGCAGGGTGCGACGATTTTGTGCGCAAACCGATTAACGAGTCGGCATTCCTCGAAGAGATCAAAAAGTTTGTCAGTATGAAGATCCGGAAAGAGGACCGTTACGACATCTCCATCGAGGTGAAGTACACGTACAAAGAAAAAACCGTGTCTGCCTTTTCGAAGGATATGAGTTATTCCGGACTTTCCATAATTACAAAAGATCAAATCCCGCTGAACACCGTCTTAAATTTGAATCTTCTTCTGCCATACAATGGGAAGGACGAGTCTCATAAGTGCAAGGCAAAGGTCATGAGGACTTTCAAGGAAGAAACAGACGACCATGTAGTAAGTGGCCTGGGCCTCGAGCTGGTTGAGGCGGCGTCAAAAACATTGACCGCTATCAAAACGTTTATAGACAATAAGGAATAGTTCACTCCGTTAGAAATCCTAACGATTTTCTTATTCCCACAAACGATATTTTTCTGCAAAAAAATGATTATGGCATCGAGCCGGCTGTTGGATTTCTAACGGGGTTAATCAATATAACGCGGGAGATCCGACAGGGGACATGCATCACACAGCGGCTTTGTCCTGCAGTAGCTCTTCGCAAGTTCAACAATGAGTGCATGAAACTCATTGAACATTACGGCATCATGCTTCAGGTTGTCCATGAATAGTTGTTGTATATCCTCGTACTGCGCATAATCATTACTCAAGCCGTGCCGATGCAGTACCCTGAAGGTGTAGCTGTCGACCACGAAGACCGGCTTGTTGCATGCGTACAATAAAATACTGTCTGCCGTTTCATTGCCGATACCTTTTATCGATAGGAGCTCATCCCGCAGTGCTTCCGTATCTTTTTTGCACATTGCATCTATGGTGCCTTTATAGTGGATTACAAGGTAATCAACCATAAGTTTCAGGTGTTTAGCTTTCTGATTATAAAAACCTGACGGTTTGATGAGCCGGGCTATATTCGAAACGGGCTGGCTGTACAACTTTTCGGGTGAGAGCATGTCCGCACGTTTGAGATTCGCTATTGCTTTTTCAACGTTTGTCCATGCCGTGTTCTGGGTCAGTATGGCACCGACAATGACCTCGAACGGAGAATCTGCAGGCCACCAGTTCCTTTTGCCGAACCGGCGGCAGAGCAGCTGGTAGATGAGTTCAAGCTGTTCTTTTTTTGATGTGCTCATTCCGGTAAGCAGGGTGTCGGTACAAACAGGCCGCATTATTGATTAAACCTGAAGAACTCATTGCCGTGCTGCGCATTGACCTGTGATGCCGTTTGTGTTGGTTGTGTGCCCGCGACAAACGCATCAAAACTTGCGTTACGATCTTCTGCGGTCGCAAGCAAACCGGTTTTTTTGTCAATCCTTGCAAACACGACGCCGGGAGGTATGGGAAAGTCACTGTCCGGGTATGCGGTAACTGCGCTTTTCATAAAATTAAGCCAGATTGGTGCGGCGGCATCACCGCCCGTTTCTGCTATGCCGAGACTCTTGTTATCGTCAAAACCTACCCATACGCCTGTTAAAAGGTTCGGCGTAAACCCGATGAACCATGCATCCCTGTCATTTTCCGTTGTTCCCGTTTTGCCGGCAGCAGGCCTGCCGAGGGCGTTTGCTCGCCAGCCTGTCCCATGCTGCACAACATTCCTGAGCATGCTTATCATAACATAAGCTGTTGCAGGATTCAGAACATCGATTGCCGTGGTTGTCTGAGACGTACCGGTCACCGCACGTGAAGATGTTGCCGTGAATGAAGTCTGGGGCAGCGTCGTTGATGAGACGGAGTTGTTGAAATGGATAATGTTCGGGGCAACACTGTTGTTTTCCAGGACAACGCCGTTCCGGTCAAGAACCTTGGTTATGTAAAATGGAGAAACAAGTCTTCCGTAATTAGGAAATACATTATACGCAGAGACCAGGTCGATCAAACTCATTGAAGATGAGCCGAGTGCAAGGGTGAGATCATTGGTCAATGGTTCTGTTATACCCATCTTTTTCGCAAAATTTATTGCATATCCTACACCGATGGAATTTAATAACCGGATGGACGGGTTATTCTTGGAATGCGTTATCGCATCCTGGAGCGTAACAGGACCGGTAAAGGTCTTATCGTAATTACGGGGTTTCCATACCGTGGGAGTCGTGGGTGTAGTTCCGGTTTCCGTGGTTCCCGTCGTTGTATCCGTATATTGGTAAACGACAGGGGTATCCAGAATGATAGATGCGGGCGTGTATCCCTTTTCCAACGCCGCTGCGTAATATATGGGTTTAAACGCCGAACCTACCTGACGCTGTGCCTGAACAGCATGGTTGTACTGGGATTGTAAGAAGCTGTATCCGCCAACCATGGCCTTCAAGGCTCCTGTTGCAACGTCCACGGATACAAGTGCACCCTGGACTTCGGGTTTTGGTTCAAGAGAAAACTCTGAAACATTTTTATTTTTTTGGATCAGTTTAACCAGAATCACATCCCCGGCCTTGAATACTTTATGCGGGTCCGTAACAGGCGGATACCATGCCTTGGGATCAAAAGGGTGTGCCCAACTTACATTGGACGTTAAAATGACACCTTTTTCTCCTCCCACATTGATTTCAACCCCTCTGTTTGACGGCAAGAAGCCGGTTACGACGGCATGATATGTTTTATTCTGCTCCAGAACGTCTTGAACGGGTATTGCCCCGTTCTTCGTCATTGACTCGGTTAGCATGTAGTAATCAGGAAACACTGCTAGTTCTTTCTTCCTTACTTCCTGTATGAAATTCTGTATGTCTTTATTGCTGGTCAGGTGTTCTTCAGGCCCAGAATATCCCTGTCTCTTGGTTATCTGGATAAGCCCGCTTTTCAGTGCGTCGTTCGCTGCTTTTTGCATCATGGGATCTATGGTGGTGTAGACCTTCAAACCTTGCTCGAGGACCGCGTCCTGTCCATATTGGGTATATAATTGCTGCCTTAACATCTCCATAAAATAGGGAGCTATATCTTTGGGTGTATAACCGTTGTTCAGATAAATTTTGAGCGGTTGTTTGTATGCAATATCCGCTTCTGCCTTTGTTATATAGCCCTGGTCAGCCATCCTGCTGAGGACGTATTTCTGGCGCAGTTTTGCCCTTCGGGGAGAATTAACCGGGGAATAGGTGTTGGGAGATCGCGGTAAACCGCCGAGTATGGCAGCCTCTGCAAGATTAAGGTCCTTTGCCTTCTTCCCGAAGTACTGCTCGCTTGCTGCCTCCACCCCATACGTACCGTCACCGAGATATATCTGGTTGAGGTATATCGTGAGGATTTCATTCTTGGTAAGATGCCGTTCAAGACGGGTCGCAAGAATGAATTCCTTGAGCTTTCTTGTAATGGTTTTTTGCGGCGTTAAAAGGAGTGTTTTCACCAGTTGTTGAGTAATCGTACTCCCCCCCTGTACGATCTGTCCTGCCAAAAGGTCTTTTATGGCCGCCCGTAAGATGGCTTCATAATCGACACCCCCGTGCTGGTAAAATGTCGCGTCCTCCGCTGCTATAAAAGCTTCTGGCACGTACTTAGCCATTTGATCCAGAGATACGGGTATACGGCGCTGAAGAAAGAATTCTCCTATCACCGAGCCGTCATCACCGTATACATCCGTTACAACAGATGGCTTGTAATCGGTTATCGTGTTTATTTGCGGTACATCCGATGTTATGTAAAAATACCAGATTATAGGCAGTAGTATGCAGAACAGCAGTATTCCGGCTAAGAGCAATTTCTTTTTTCTTCTTCTGCTCTGTTGCGGTTTGTCGTCCTTTTCTTTTTGTTCTTCCTCCGGCTGTTTGTCCATTGTGTTTTCTGTCATTCTTGGGCCTCTTTTCTATAAAAGATTAAGTTAATAGCCTTTGTTTTTCAAGCTTATTCGTTATGCATAGGGTTGAAGAGTAAAAGCGTGCAGGTTTAGGGTGTTTTTTCTTTCCCAAGAAGCTTAAGGTCTTCTATCCCGTCAATCAATGCTAACTTTATCCTGACATATCCGTACGGCGTTTTACCGTAGCATATCAGGGAACCATCGACTAATAGGGAAAGCTGTGTATTGTCTTTCAGATGAACGATAGCCATCAGGGGATTGTTGTCCAGCTTTTCCATCAGCACCTTGGGAGCATCCGTTGTTTTTGTGAAAGATATAGATCTTATATTCTTCAGAGGTATAACGTTCAGGATCAGTCCTTCGTAGCCTGCAATGTAATCTTTGCCATCGATACTGGCGTGTTCAACGGTTGTTCTTACCCCGAGGTTATCTGTTATGGTAAGGCTTACATTAGATGAGGGCATTGGTATATACCCGACGTCGCTTTGGAATATACCCATTGCACTCGCCCTGTGCGTAAAAAACGTCATAACCGTAAAAACACATGCTGTATATAATAATCTTTTCATAAAGTACACCTTCTTGAAAGACTTGATACTTGAGACAAATGTATTATATTTATTAACATATTGCAAGCTAAATATTTTAATAAAGTCCTCGAAAGTACTTTATTCTTACGTTTCATGCAGGTAAAGACCGCGTGGTTGACTTT
>JAMDCL010000001.1 GCA_023489065.1 Deltaproteobacteria bacterium
AACACGACCTGTGCATCAAAGATACTGGAGGTTCCCCATCATGGTAGAGATGATAAACGGTGAAAACCCGAATAAAATACCGCCGGCAATCCCTGCCATTCTTTCTTTGGTCAGATGATAGACGAGTTTATAGGTAAAGTACGCACCCAGGACCACCGGCAGGAGTGCAAGCATGTTGAACACGACCGTTAACGGCAGGACCGGCAGCAGGAGGATCCCCGCTATCTCGTTGATGGGGGACGACCACACGTACGGTGCGCCGCTGATCGGGTAAAAAATGGTCTGGAGTTTCAAGGGAGATTGGTGCAGCGAGAACAAGGCGTGTTTGAACCACCACAGGTCCCATGCATAGAAATAAGAGTCTTTGATACCGAGAAGCCTTGAGTTAAAATCCACAATTCCCGGGTACGTTACCGCAAGTGCAAGGACTACCATCACTCCGAAAACAATCGCATTGATTCTTGTTTCTTTCTTCATACGGCTCCTCCTGTCGTGTTCAATGAATATCGGGTTTCTTTTTATACCACTGTGTTTCCTGCTCATACGCATGGGCTGCATTCAGTATGGTTTTTTCGTCAAACTGTTTGCCGATCAACTGCATGCCGACAGGAAGGTTGTTGTCCGTAAAGCCGCAGGGGATGGAAATACCCGGCAGGCCGGCGAGGTTCAGGGGTATGGTAAATATGTCGGACAGATACATTTTGAGCGGGTCATCGAGCTTCGACCCGAGCTTAAATGCCGGCGTAGGACTTGTGGGTGCGATGATAAGGTCGCACTTTTTAAATGCCCCGGTAAAGTCGTCCGCTATGAGTCTTCTCGCTTTCTGGGCTTTGCCGTAAAAGGCGGAATAATAACCTGCGGAGAGCGCAAACGTGCCAAGCATGATCCTCCGCTTCACCTCCCTGCCGAAGCCCTGCGCACGGGTATGTTTGTACATTTCCATGAGGTTCACGGGCCGTTCGGATCGATAACCGTACCGTACGCCGTCATACCGGGCAAGGTTGGAGCTTGCCTCCGAGGAAGCGAGTATGTAGTACACGGCAACAGCGTATTTGGTATGGGGAAGGCTGATATCGACAATTTTCGCACCGAGTCTTTTCATGGTTTCTATCGCACTGTTTACGGCTTTTTGCACATCCCTGTCCATTCCTTCTATAAAGTATTCGGCCGGTACGCCTATGGTACAATTTTTCAATCCCTGGGACATGAGCGCGGTGAACGGTTCCACGGGTCTGTCCGCCGATGTCGAATCCTTCGGATCAAACCCTGCAATCGCCTCAAGCAAAAGTGCGGAATCATAAACCGTTTTTGTCATGGTACCGCCCTGATCCAATGATGATGCAAACGCAATCATACCATACCTGCTTACCCTGCCGTAGGTCGGTTTCAGTCCTACGATACCGCATAAAGCAGCCGGCTGACGTATAGAACCGCCGGTATCGGTGCCGAGTGCGCCGAAGGCCATGTCCGCTGCGACCGCACTTGCGGAGCCTCCGCTGGAACCGCCGGGGACCGAATCGGGTGCCCAGGGATTGCGTGTCGGCCCAAAATACGATGTCTCGGTTGAAGATCCCATTGCAAACTCATCCATGTTTGTTTTACCGATGATTATTGCCCCTGCTGCCTTGAGTTTTGTAATGACCGTTGCGTCGTACGGCGGAATAAAATTCTCCAGTATCTTTGATGCACAGGTCGTGTTGATTCCCTTTGTTGTAAATATATCTTTCACGGCTATGGGTATACCGCACAATCGCGAGGGTACCTTACCCTGAAGCATTTTTTCTGCATTCCTGACCTGTTCATCGATGTGTTCCTTATCAAGACGTATGAAGGCGTTTAACGCAGGATTCACATGCTCTATCCTTTGTAAAAGTTCATCGACAACCTGCCGCGGCGTTGTTGCACCCTTTCTATAAAGCTCTGCAATGTCTTGTATACTTGATTCGTACAGCTTCATCATTCTATGACCTTCGGCACAACAAAATATCCATCCATGGAGCCCGGGGCATTGGCAACCGCCATATTCTGCGTTGCCTCTGGCGTACCCTCTTTTACCGGCGTATCGGGACGCAGCCTTTGCGGGCCGGGCAACGGACTTGCCATGGGTTCCACAGCATCAAGTTCAAGCTCGTCGATCTGGCTTATGTATTCGAGTATCGCCTGGAACTGCGCACTGAAAACCTTCAACTCGTCTTCCGTAAACTCGAGCCGTGCCAGCTCCGCCACCTTTTTTACGTCTATGGTTATCTTTTCTGCCATAACTACCTCTATGGTTATTCTATCATGAATTAGGAGGGGCACGTTGCAACGTGCCCCTCCATTATCGGCCTTATCTCCTCTTCCTCTATGTTAAGGTGTTATTGTAATAGGTATTAATACGTACTCGCTTCCATTATTCGCAATATTTGGTGAAGTGAGAGTAAGTTGTATGTACCCGCTTCCGGTAGTTGTTCCGGCTGTAACACTAAATACGCCCATATTCTGGGCACCGGCATCATATGATCCCGGGAATACAGTTGCACCTGACAGAGAGGTACTCGGAGAAGCTGTAATAGTACTACTTGGAGCCAGTATATTGCCATTTTCATCTCCGAAATAGACCACAAAGTTGGCAGTAGTGCCTGTAGGGATAGAGGCAGCTGTTGGTATATATGAGATTGACGGAGATCCTGAATAAACAACTGTAATACTATTCCATACCGCGGTTTGAGAAAACCACTCGCTATTTGTTGGATCAACAGCAGGCGCTGAATATGTAGCCCCTGCATACCTTGGCCAATACCATTCACTATCGGTCGTAGAGGTTACAAAAGGTGAAATATATTCAGTGGGAGGTATCACGGAGTTGCCATAGGTAACGGTAGTTAGAGGGGATGCACCAGTTATCGTATCTGTGAAACAATCACCACTGCATGCTGTACCTGTGTTATTGAAATACCATGTAGTATAAGCATCATAAACACCATCGTTATTAGCATCAATCCATGGATCACCCTGATGTATTACAGGTTCACCTGGATCATGTACACCGTTCTGATTAACATCATCAAACCACTCTTCTCCGTACGCGTATGCTATAACCTGATTGTCTCCGTTCATTTTGGTATTATACACGTTAACAAATGGTATCCTTAAACTTATATCCATTGGCAAGGATATAAGACTTTGCTGTGGCAGTACACTGGAATATAATGTTGTCGACGCCTTTCCACCAGATGTGTATGCAACAGGATCTATTAAACCGCCCCTTGAAGAAAAATACACAGGTGTGCCATCTGGTACCGGGTTTGAATACCTATCTGTCAAATAAACAGTGATCTTTGTTTGTAAACCGTACATCACAAGTCCTTGGATAGAAGGTATTGAACTTGGATCCTGGGCTATCCCAAAATGCACGCCTCCTGCAACTGGTCCTCCGTCTATGACAATCCAGACGGAATTGGTAAATGTCTGCCCGCTTATCATATATGCCGCCGTTATGAGGGCTACACCGGAATGTGTGCCGGTGTTAAATATGGCCGTTGCCGTTCCGCTGGTAATAGGCGTTGTAAATGAAGTACCAAGGCTGTTGCCGCTGGTCGATACAAACTTACATCCACCGCCGGGGTTATTATTGATGGTGAATGTCGCTATTGTCCCATTTGGAACTGCGTTACCTGCGGCATCACTTGCCGTAAGTATCAAGGTGGTTCTATAGGGATTGAACGGCCATACCCTCAGCTCTGTCGCAGTTGCCGTTAGGTTGGAAGCAGCAAAGGTGGTTGAGGTAGTACCTGTACCTGTGCCGGTACCTGTACCTGTACCGGTACCCGTTCCTGTCCCGGTTCCTGTTCCTGTCCCCGTAGATGTTGATGTAAAGCTAACAAAGGTATAATTGCTTAAACCTCCAACACTTGCTGTTATCTGTGCCTGACCGGCAGTTGCCGGACTCTGCAAATTCAGAGATGCCGCACCTCCAAGAGTGGCTATCGTGGCACTCTGGCCTGCAGAGCTTCCCGATACCATAAAATTACCGTTTGTCGTCTGGAAAACAACCTGCGTGCCATCGGTGATCTTTGTACCCGAAAGCGACTGTATCTGTGCCGTTACCTGTGTAGTCGTTGTGCCGTCAGCAGGAATTGATGATGAGGCCGGGAATACCTGAAGGAAGTAGGCGTTGGAAGTAGTAGAACTTGTGGTCTTTTCGGAACATCCCGACAAGACGGTTAAGGGAAGCAAAAGCAGGAAACATCCTGTTATAATCCTTGCAATTTTCATAGAGCCCTCCTTTAATTTTTACTATAACAAAAATTTGTTTTATTGTATAGCATACATGGAGGCAGGATGCAAACTATGGATGCACAAATAAAAAAAATAATGTTAATCGTTCTTGACGGTGCCGGTATCGGCGAAGCGCCGGATGCCGCTGAGTACGGCGATGCCGGCAGCAACACCCTTATCAATACGGCAAAGGCCACGGGCGGGTTCCATGTACCGAATTTGTACAGGTTAGGGCTTGCCAATATAGCCGACTTCCCGTTCCAGAAACCGGCAGACAGCCCTGCCGGATGTTATGGCAAGGCAATGGAGCTTTCCAAAGGCAAGGACACGACGACAGGCCACTGGGAGATCATGGGCTTGATTACGGACAAGCCCTTCCCTGTATTTCCCCGCGGCTTTCCCGAAGCGATCATATCCGCCTTTGAATCGGGCATAGGCAGAAAAGTGCTCGGCAACAAGCCTGCCTCAGGTACCGCAATTCTGGACGAGCTTGGACAGCGCCACAGGGAAACCGGCATGCCCATCGTCTATACGTCCGCGGACAGTGTATTCCAGATAGCGGCACACGAAGATATCGTCCCGGTACAGGAGCTTTACCGGTGGTGTGAAATAGCGCGCAGGATAGTGGATCCCTACCATGTGGAAAGGGTCATAGCAAGGCCGTTTACCGGCGGACCGGGACATTTCAAGAGAACAGAGAGGAGAAAGGATTTTGCCGTTCCTCCTCCCGGCACCACGGTTCTGGACATCCTGAAAGCCCACGGCATGGATGTTGCTGCCATCGGTAAAATAAACGACATCTTTTCGGGCAGGGGGATAACGCATGCAATTCATAGCGGTTCAAATGAACAGGGAATAAAAGAAACAATCAATGCATATAATCAGATTAAATCGGGTATTGTTTTTACAAACCTTAACGATTTTGATACTCTGTACGGGCATCGCAATGACCCCGTCGGTTTTAAAAATGCACTCGAATACTTTGACACACGGTTAAAAGACATTATGGATGTTATGGACGATAAGACCCTGCTCCTCATAACCGCGGACCATGGGTGCGATCCGACGACGGCAAGCACCGACCATTCAAGGGAATATGTGCCTTTGCTCGCGTACAGGCGCGGACTGTCGGGTAAAAGCCTTGGTATACGCCATGGCTTTTGTGATACCGGCAAGACGATCTTAAAGGCATTTTCCCTCGATGCGGATACGAATGGTGTTGACTTTATCGATTTTATATTTACAAATAAACTATGATCCCCCAGGACACTACAAAAAAAATAACGTCGAAAAAACTTGACGGCTGTGTTATTACCATTGGCAATTTCGATGGCGTACACCTTGGTCACAACTATATCCTGGAGCAGACGATCTCGAGGGCAAAGCTCCTCGGTACCATTCCTGTGGTCATGACCTTCGAACCCCACCCGTATAAATTTTTCAACCCGAACGAAAAAAACTATCTCCTGCTCCCGTTTGAAGAAAAATATGCGCGTATAAAAAAGACCGGCATCGAGACGATTATCATAACCGAATTCACCATGGATTTCGCACGGATGTCCCCTCACGAGTATGCACGCAGGATTCTCAAGGAACTGATAAATCCCTCAACGGTTGTTGTCGGCCACAACTTCACCTTCGGCAGGATGGCGAGCGGTGATGTATCTTTGCTGAAAGGGTTCGGCAAGGAATACGGCTACAACGTCATTATCGTTGATCCGTACGTTATAGACGGGAAAGTGGTCTCCAGCTCAAGGATCCGCCAGCACATACGGTACGGCCAGATACAAGAGGCCGCACGGTTTTTGGGCTATAACCCTTATATAAGGGGCAAGGTCGTTACCGGCACGCACCGTGGAACCAATGTACTCGGGATACCGACCGCAAACATCGAAACCGCATGGGAACTCCTGCCGCAGCGTGGTGTGTACGCCGTTAAAATCCTCTACAAAGACAGTCAGCTCTATGGTGTGGCAAATATAGGGATCAACCCGACATTCGGCGGGCATGAGCTGAAAATAGAAGTACACATACTCAACTTCGATAAGAATGTAGTCGGTGAGGACATGACCGTCGAATTCGTCCGGAAAATACGGGACGAGGTCAGATTTTCCACCTCCGATGAATTAAAACAAAAGATCTTCGAAGACATCGAGGCTGCGAAAAAGATGTTCTCTCTCAGTACCGATGCAAAACACAGAAGGGTTATCGTATGACCCTTGTCCTCGGCATCGTGGGACATCCGCTCGATCACAGTGTCTCCGTACCCATGCACATGTCGGCCATCTTCAGCCTCGGCATTGATTATGTTTATATGAGTTTTGATATCCTGCCCGAAAATCTATCCCACGCTGTAGCCCAGTTCAGGAAAGAACACATAAAGGGTTTCAACGTGACCATACCGTATAAAGAGGAAATTATGCCGTACCTTGACAGCATCGATGGGTACGCAGGAAGGATCGGGGCAGTGAACACGGTCAACAATGAGAACGGCCGGTTAAAAGGCTACAACACGGACGGGATCGGTTATGTCAGGTCTCTGGGTGAACAGACCGGGTTCGATCCTCGCGGCAAGCAGGTCCTCATGATAGGTGCAGGCGGGGCTGCCAAAGCAGTTGCTTTTTCCTTGCTTGAGGCTGGAGCGGACCAAATCATCATCGCAAACAGGACACCGGAAAGGGCTGAAGCCCTTCACAGGCATCTGTGCATCTATTTCCCCGCGGATTCCTCTCAGAGTATCCGCATTCAGGATATGAAGTCTCTCGACCATAAAAAAATAAACCTTGTTATCAACACGACATCCATCGGTATGAAAGGTGCCGGAGACATCGATATAGAATTGAGCGCTTTTAACAGCGATACTGTGGTTTCCGACATCGTTTACAATCCTTTGGAAACACCGTTTTTAAAGAGGGCGAAACATGCGGGGCTCAAAACACACGACGGTGCAGGTATGCTTGTATATCAGGGGGCGGAGAGCTTTAAGCTATGGACGGGCGTTCAGCCACCGGTTGACGTGATGAGACAGGCCGTCCTCAGGGCACTGCAGGAGCATCATTAACCCGGAAACACTCAAGAGGAGCAGGGACGGGGTTACCCGCCCCTGCCCTTTTTTATTCCGCCAATACGAAATAGACGTCCGTCGGTTTGAACTTCGAGTTCCGCTTGAACCTCGGCTTTACCTTTTTGCCGATAAGGTTGATGGAAACCTTTTCCGGGTCGACGCCGAGGAGCCGTGAGAGCATGAGTGTTTTCGCTCCTTCGAACTCGACCAGCACGAGCATGAACGGTGTTTCTTTGAGGAATTCCTCACTTCCGAAATGGCATACCGTAAACGTATGTATCTTCCCTTCTTTCGGGAGCTCAATCCATTCGCATTCACCCCCGCATTCCTGGCAGTGAAGCTTCGGTGTCACCTGTACATAACCGCATGAGGTACATTTTGTTCCGAGCAGCCGCCCATTAGCCAGTCCGGCAAAAAACGGTGAATCCTGTCCATAGCTGTGGATGTAATTGATACCGTAGTGCTGGAGCATGATGATGGGACTCATGTCCTTCAATTGTTTCAAATCCTTGGGAAACGGAACATTGAATAAAACAGTACCGTCTTCCGTTTCAGGGATTACTATAGTTGTTTTTTCTTTTTTCATGGTATCCTCCTTATGCCTTTTCCAGTATCGATACGGTTACGTACGTGCCGGTGCCCGCATGGCTGTGTATTGCACCTCTCTTTGCGTCCTTGACCTGCAGCAGATCGTTTCCAAAATGCTTCTTGATGGAGTGCTGTACCTGCCAGAAAGCGAATACCGCCTGCATAAGTCCCGTTGCACCGACCGGATGACCGCATGCTATCAAGCCCCCGGACGGGTTTACCGGAATTGTTCCCTTTTTCTTCAGCTTCAGTCCATAATCTATGTTCGGCAAAAACGGATTGCCTGCTTCTACGAACTTGCCGCCCTCACCATACTTGCACAGGCCCATGTCTTCATAGGTCTGTATCTCCGATGAGGTGTATGCGTCATGAAGCTCGACGAAATCGATCTCTTTCCCTGGATCCTTGATCTTTGCCATTTCATAGGCGAGCTTTGTTGCCATTCTTCCTGCCCTGAATGAATGTATGCCCGGGTAATCAAGGTGCTTATAATCGTTCGGCGATTCATGGGGAAGCAGTATGACCTTGCCGTGCGGCCTGTCAGCCATCCTCATGCTGTCCGTACCCCTGCCCACCCCCGAGATCCTGA
>JAMDCL010000076.1 GCA_023489065.1 Deltaproteobacteria bacterium
CTGTGGATTCATCACCGGCGATCGGCGCAGACGGCACGGTCTATGTGGGGTCTAACGATTACTACGTTTATGCTCTGAACCCAACGGACGGCTCGGTCAAATGGAAGTACCAGACCGGCTTTTATGTGTTATCATCACCGGCGATCGGTGCGGACGGCACGGTCTATGTGGGGTCTGATGATTATTACGTTTATGCTCTGGACCCCGCGGACGGCTCTGTCAAGTGGAAGTACTACATTGGTAATTATGTGATGTCCTCACCGGCAATCGGTGCGGACGGCACGGTCTATATAGGGTCTCAAGATGGTTATGTCTATGCACTGAACCCTGCGGATGGTTCTGTCAAGTGGAAGTATCCAACCGGCTTTTGGGTATTATCCTCACCTGCAATCGGTGCGGACGGCACGGTCTATGTGGGATCGTTCGATAGCTATGTGTATGCTCTCCATTGAAAGGAAAGGGTTGTTGGCAGGGTAAAACAAGGCACCGAAACCCGTTTTATTGCGGTCTTCGCCCCTGTGCACCCCGTGAGGAGAAGTCACGCCGTGTTCGTCCGAAGGACATGTGCCTTTGGATGGTAGACGCCTATGGCTTTGATTAACCCGGAAAATGCGATTGAAAAATAAGGAAACTTTCTTATTGCATTTTTCGGGTTAACGGGGTCTGCCCGGACCGGGTTACATCTTGATGGAGCAGCTTCCGAAACCGTCCCATTCGCTCACGGGTTTTTCCGAGGTGATGACGAACTGTCCCTTGCCCCTGCGGGAGATCCTGACCCTGCCCACAAGATCGTAGGTCTTCCCGCTGAGCACGAACGTCAATCCTTCAATCTTCTCCACAAGATCGGATTCTCCGGCTTTGTCGAGGCGCAGCCCCAGCGAGGCGTCGCAGCAGCCGGTGGACGTAAGCTCGATACGGATAACACCTCCGGGATTGCCGGCCGCCACCTCTTCGGCGATGGCCTCACACACCCCGGGATCCGTAGTTATTACCGCGGTTTCTGTTTTATCAGTAACGCTCATGGTTGTCATAAACATCCTTTCTGCTTATAGTATTTCATGTGTTTTTCTTATTCATATGTTATGCCTTAACCGCAGGGATCGTCAAGCCGCGGTTAACCGCAGTTTTGTCATCCTCGAAAGAAATCAGGGGAAGTAAGGGTGCTCTTTTAACATGGCAAGAGAAATGCTCATGTCCAAGTCAGGCAAAGACAAGGGGCACATTACGATGGGATGAGCGTATAATAGATATACAAACAAGAATCAGATAAGGGAATAGGGTATACACTCGTTGAACGGTCAAAACAAATGATTTGTCCCCTGAGCATAGGTATCCAATGACGAACGTAAAAATAGATAGAATCATCCGGTCGAAAAGAAGGACCGTGTCTCTCGAGATTACGCGTGATGCACGGCTTGTCGTGCGGGCTCCCGAGGCAGTGCCCTGGAAGTATATCGAAGAGTTTGTCCTCAGGAAACAATCGTGGATAACGGACAAACAGAGATTTGTCCGGGAACGGTATGATCCCGTCCGTCCAAAAACATTCATCGATGGGGAAGCGTTTTTATATCTGGGGGATGCTTACTCCCTTTCCATTACAGAAGATGGTGAGCAGCTTTTTTTGCTTGATCGGGAATTCCATCTCCCGAGAGCCTGTCGCCCCCGTGCAAGGACGGTGTTTATAAACTGGTATAAGCAACAGGCGTATCTGAAGATCAAAGAACGGGTCGACTGGTATGCCGGTTTGTTTGGCCTGACGTACAATAAATTCAGTATAACCCACGCCCAGCGGCTTTGGGGGTCTTGCAGTGCTCGCAATAATCTGCATTTTTCCTGGCGACTTGTTATGGCCCCTTTGCATGTCGTCGACTATGTCGTTATTCACGAATTAGCTCACCTTAAAGAAAAGAACCATTCAAAAAGGTTCTGGGATAAGGTCGGCACCATGCTTCCTGATTACAAGAAAAGCTTAGCATGGCTCAAGGAGAATGAGCATCTATTCATAATTTGAAGAGCTGCCGGACCCGGTCGATCGACCGGAGCTGGCAACCGGCACAACCGATTATTATATTATGTCAGACTGTGCTGGTGTGCATAGTTAAGCTTTTCAAAAAGGAGGATTACCATGGAGACGAGAACGTTGGGTAAATCGGGACTGGCGGTTTCGGCAATGGGGCTTGGATGTATGGGTATGTCCGATTTTTACGGAATCCGGGACGATCGGGAATCAACGGCAACGATACAGAGGGCAAGAGAACTCGGAATCAATTTTTTCGATACAGCTGATATGTACGGTGTCGGCGACAATGAGGAGCTTGTAGGCAAGGCATTGAAGCCATACCGGGACAAGGTGATTATCGCAACGAAGTTTGGAAATGTGCGCGGCAAAGACGGAGCCATGCTTGGTATAAACGGCAGACCGGAATACGTGCGCCAGGCATGCGAAGCCAGTCTGAAACGCCTCGGTATCGAAACAATCGATCTTTACTACCAGCACAGGGTCGATCCACAGACACCCATAGAAGAAACGGTTGGTGCAATGGCAAGGCTGGTTGAACAAGGTAAGGTGCGGTTCCTCGGTTTATCCGAGGCCTCGGTAGAGACGATCCGGCGTGCAAACGCAGTACATCCCATCAGTGCACTTCAAACCGAGTATTCGTTCTGGACCCGCGATGTAGAAACGGAGATCCTGCCCGTTTGTCGCGAACTCGGCATAGGGTTCGTTGCATACAGTCCTTTGGGCAGGGGATTTCTGACCGGCACCATACAAAGCACCGACGTCCTGTCTCCGAATGATTACCGGCGTAAAACACCCCGTTTTCAGGAAGAGAATATAAAGAAAAATATGCAAATCTTGAACCGTGTCCGGGATATTGCAGCAGAAAAAAAGTGTACACCGGTTCAGCTTGCCCTTGCCTGGGTCATGGCCATGGGGAAGGACATTGTGCCCATACCGGGCACGAAGCACGTCAAGTATCTGGAAGAAAACATGGCCGCATTGGAAATCACCCTTACCAAACAGGATCTTGACCGCATAAATGCCTTGCTTCCTCCCGGTATTGCAGCCGGTATGCGCTATCCCGAAGCCATGATGAAAGCGGTGAATAAATAAATCATCAACGCATGGGGTACGGTATGAATGATGAACCAAAAATCGTTATAAGATAGTGTTTGACGGATAATACTGATCGTATTTAAAAAATAAGCAAATAAACAAAATCAAAAAAGGGGGGCACTATGCTTAAAGGGTTTAAAGAATTTATCATGCGGGGTAATGTCGTAGATCTGGCCGTGGCTGTTATTATTGGTGCTGCATTCGGCCAAATTGTACATTCTTTGGTTGTCGACGTTATCACGCCGGTCCTTGGTGTATTCGGCGGTGCTCCGGATTTTTCTTCTATTAAATTGGGACCCGTCGGGATCGGCCAATTTACCAATGCAGTCGTCAATTTCCTTATCGTAGCAGCGGTCATCTACTTCCTGGTGATTGTACCAATAAATACGGCAAAAAAGCGGTTGATAAAACAAGAGAAAGCAGCCCCGGCCCCGGTGCCCGAGCCTTCGGAAGAAGTGAAGCTTTTAAGAGGTATCTTAGAACAGCTCAAGAGTAACCCGCGTTAGAAAGCCGGCCAAAGGCGGATGCGCCCCGGGTGCAATACCGCTGGCTGAAATCGGACATGCAGGCACGCGTGGATGCCCCTTGTTCCCCTGATAAGAGAAAAAAAGCAGAAGTGCTTATTGGACAGGGAGGTCGTGACGGACAAAATCGTAGAAATGCCGGAACTGGGCGAGGAGGGTGATGGTACGCCGCATAAGCTGCGGATATTCTTTCAAGGAGCGGCCGACGTTACGGAAAAACAACCTCCGCACGTGAGAGTCCGACGAGAAGATGAAATACTTCAACATGGTCCCCATCATGGCAAACTGTTTCAAATCCGACTTCTTATTGACATACAGCGGGCTCCTGTACTCAACCTGTTCGAGCCATTTTTTGAGCCTTTGGTCGAACCGCTTTGGTTCATAGATCTTCTGGAATAAACGCCAGTAGTGTTGCTGCAGCGCTTGTCTGCTCATCTGCTTGGGGACAATATTGGTATACAATTGCCACTCCCCGGAAAAATCATCCCCGACAAGCCTTGCCTCTTGTTTGAGCCGGTCAAAGAGCCGTGTGTTCTTCGGGGCGTTTAAAAGGCTTATGCAGGCTATCGGAGAAGACGTGTCTTCGATAAACCGGTAAAGCTCTTCGAAGACCGAGATATCGTCGTGGTCGAAGCCCACAATAAGGCCCAGAAAGGGCACGATGCCGTAGCGTGATATTCTCATTATCCTCTCTTTCAAATCGTGGCTGATGTTCTGGGTTTTATGAATTTCTTCAAGGCTTTCTTTCCTTACGGTCTCCACACCGAGGAATAAAACCGAAAACCTTGCATCCGCAAACATCTTTAGCAATGCTTCGTCATCCGCAACATGGACGGTGATCTGCGTGGAAAAGGTGAGCGGGCGCGCCTGTATGGTGTTCCATTGAATAAGATCGCGTAATAATTCCATGGTAAACGATTTGTTGCCGAGGAAGTTGTCGTCGGAAAAAAACACGGAGTGTGCTCCGATGCTATGGGCGGCCTTTACTTCATCGAGTATCTGGACGACCGATTTTGTCCTGTAGTCTCTTCCCAGATATTGGACGACATCGCAAAAATCACAATTATGCGGGCATCCCCGGCTTGTTTGTACCGTAATATTAACATAATCTTTTGCACGAATAAGAGACCAGTCCGGGGCAGGGCTGTCTGTTAGATCAATGTGGGATTTCTGCTCATAATGCCTCTGAGCTTTGCCGTTACTCCATTCACGCAAAAACTTCGGCCAGGTATATTCCGCTTCGCCGATAAAAAGATGGTCTGCGAGATCCGCGCATTCTTCCTTATAGATGCTGGCATAGGATCCCCCGAGAGCTACGGGCCTCCCCTTGCTTCTGAAGCCCTTACAGATCTCCGTTATCCGGTGTGCGTGGATCGTACTGCCGGTGATGGCAACCAGGTCGCACGGTGTATTCCAATCGATCGCTGAGACATTCTCATCGCACAGGACATATTCCACGGATACGCCGGGCGGTGTCAATGCCATGAGTGTAGCAAGTGCGGCATTTGGCATCAGGGTCTTTGCCCCGAGTACTTCAACTGTTCCTTGAAGGGACCAGACATTTTTTGGATGACGGGGGGCTATAAGATAAATTCTCAGAGGCCTGTTTTCACTGCCATAACGTTTCACTTTTATCGGTTTCATGGGCATTCTCACTGTTTTTTATTGCCTTCCTGGTTAAAGCATAGCGAATATCAGGTCGATCCACAACACCTTTGATCTTTTCCACCTCCATTTGCCGGTCAGATTAGATATGCTCCGTGTTTGCTCTTTCACTAACTTTTTTATTTTCTTTTATAAAAGCCTGTCAGCAGAGCATGAGCGATGATATGGCCGTCTATAGCTTTTTCCAGGCCTTGCCGTGTTATGGTTCTGTTTACGTGAAGCACGGTGTTTACCGCGAACAACTCGAATATATACCTGTGGGCATTGCCGGGGGGCGGGCATGGACCGCCGTATCCTTTTGTACCAAAATCATTGAAACCCTGCTCTGCACCGTGCGGAACAGTACGCTCGTCTATTCCCCGGGTCTTGGGACTGATGTTCCACAGAAGCCAATGGGTGAAGGTGCCTCCCGGGGCATCGGGATCCTCCAGTATCAATACAAGCGATGCCGTATGGGGAGGAATGTTTTTAAAAGCAAGCGGAGGGTTTCTATCGCTTCCCTGACAGGTATAGTGTACGGGGATAAGACCATTATTGTTGAATGCAGGGCTTGATATGGCCAGATTGTATGATTGGGAAAGGGCTGGAGTACTTGCTGCAAGGACTGTGAAGCATAGAGCCGCAATCCATAATCCTGAAAACAGACCGGCAGCCGGACTACCGGCTTTCTTTTTTGAATACCCCGCGTGAAATTTCCCATGGTATAACAAGTAAATTGCCTCCTTATGGAACAGATGCGTTTACTGTTTTATACCCTACATTCTTTTGTGCATTTTTACAACAGTGTATTTTTATGATCAGGGGGAAAAGGGCAGCGAAGATAGCGCTCTATCGGGAGAATAATTACCCGTTCATGGCGGATAAGAACAAAAAGAGGATTCCGGGATGTCCCGGAATCCTCTTGAACGAGACAATCTTATTTTGCCGCAGGTGCTGTTTTCTGCGTCAGGAGCTTTATAACCTGCTTGAAATTCGTGGATGCATTATCGAGCAGGCTTGAGGCATAGTCCACATTGTGGATGCCTTTCGCAGCTTTGACGAACAACAGATTGTATGAGGCAGCCTGATACAACTTTAATGCCTGCTGATAATCAGGATTATTTTTGGAAGCAGCGTTGATGAGCTTCTTCGCCTCGAGATGCCTGGTTTCCGAATCCGCAAGCATGGATTTCAGGTTTTCTTTCCACATCGTGTAAATGTCCTGATATCCCTTGCCATGACAGGTCGTGCATCCGACTGCTCCTCCAATATAGGTCTGTCCGAACAGCTTTGCGTTCACTCCGTGTTGTGTCGCAACCTTATGGCAGCCGATACATTTGACATTGGCCTTAAACATGGGGCTTGCCGATCCCTTGACCCCGATGCCCCCGACACCCATATACATGTCTTCCTGCGCTGTATGCATGTTCTGGCTGTGGCAGAGCGTACAATTGCTTGCGTACTCCAGCGGTTTGATGGATGTTTCGAGTCCGTGTTTGATTTCAAGGTGGCACAGCGTGCAGGTGATTTTATGCTTGGTTACATGCCACTCATGTATGAATGTCGTGTCCGTATAATATGCAATCCTTGCCGGTATATTATGACAGGCATAACAGCGTTCTTTTGGTACCTCGCCTGTACCTTGAATCACGTCGAGGTGACAGTCGACGCACTTTATATTCGGATTGTGTTCCAAAAAGTCCAGGTGATTGTACGATATGCCGTTTACATTGATGGTTTGCCGCGGTATCTGGTGGCACTGCAAACAATTGTTAACATCCTTGTTGTTGTTCTCATTATTCAGCTTTGAAAAGTGGCAGAGGAAGCATGTTTCATACGTAACCTCTATGTGCCGTCCGACGACGATCTGGGAATGGCAGCTTGTACACCGCAGTTTCAGGTCTTTTATATGCTCCATGTGCGGTATATGGTTAAAGTTCACGCCTTTCGGGGTGACGACACTGCCGACGAGCAGCCGTGTGGAATGGCAGCCGATTCTCATGCAGCTCGCATCTGGTATATCCGCGAACGGCCTGGGGTCATACGTTTTGGTAAAGTACCGTACGACCATGGAGAAGTTCTGTACCTTGTGCCATGCGGCAGATTCGAGGCTATTTGTCGGGGGGTAATGGCATTCTACACAGGGTACGAAGTTGTGTGCGGATACCTTCCATGCATTATAGTAAGGGACCATAATATGGCAGCTTTTGCAGAAGGTCGGACTTTCGCTGTATTCCACAAAACTGAAAAAAACAATAAACGATACGAATAAAAGTCCCAGGATCGCAGTCAGGATCTTATGGGACCGCATAAAATGTTTCATCCTTTTTGATTTTATTTCTTCTTTTTTTTCTTCCATGTTTTTCCTCTCATCCGTAGAATAGCAGAAAAAAAGCAAAATTCATACCAGAACCCTCATCTTTTCATTGTTCCGTAGATCAGACATAGAGCAAGGCGTATTGCAGGATATACGCCTATAGAAATTTTGCAAAAGCGATAGTATCATTATCCGGGCTTTTCATAACAACAGAGTATCTGCATGAAACGACTGGAACGTTCTAACGGGTGAACTGGGTGTTTTGCCCCACCTGTGTGCGCGTTTATGCGCAACGTCTTTGCTCGTTTCCATTTGACAATAATGCATATCACTATTACAATTTTCAACGTATGAAAAAAGTGTATATCGAAACGTACGGCTGTCAGATGAATGAACATGATTCGGAGAGGATGCTGGCAATCCTTTCCGGCAATGGCTATGTGCAGACCGACAAGCCGAAGGAGGCAGAGGTCGTCATCGTGAATACCTGCAGTGTACGGGCAAAGGCCGAGCAAAAGGCCTATTCCAGCATAGGGAGATATACCGGGCTGAAGAATAAAAAGCCGGGGATCGGAAAAGACAGGGTCGTTGTTTTCAGCGGCTGTGTCGCCCAGCAGGAAGGCAAAAAATTACTCGGCAGGTTCAAAGGCCTCAATGTCGTGGTCGGACCTTCGCAGGTTCACAGGATCGACGAGCTTGTCAATAAGGCTAAAACAGACGGGACCGTTATTGCCGTAGCACCGGATAAGGACCAGGAGCGCTTCAGAAACCCTGTGAAGGGTATTCATGGAGTAAAGGCCTTTGTTACGATCATGGAAGGG
>JAMDCL010000079.1 GCA_023489065.1 Deltaproteobacteria bacterium
AGTGGATGTCTTAAAAACAAACAGCACGGGTTTTTCCGAATCGGATCTTTTTACCTCCGCTGCAGGACCACCATCGTCGGATTGCAAAATAACCTTGTCATGTATTAAATGCGGAGATGGCAGCCAGAGAGAACAATATTCCATAAGCTTATCGATACCGATATTCAGATGCGCTGAACCGGGAATACCCGGGAAGAGAGCCCTTGATAAGACTGCCTTTCTGATAGAATCGGATAAATCGCTCATCTCCAGCTTTACGTTGTTCAAGTATTTCTCGAGGAGGGCATCGTCACTTTCTGCAACGGATTCTGTCATTACCTTTTCCATCGCTTCCGCTTCAGAAGGTGCACTACCCGCACTTTGTTTTGGGTGCCCGGATCCATCCTTTGGATACAGATACGTATTTTTATCAATAAGACTATACACGCCTTCGAATTTATCTCCACTGCCCAAGGGCAGGGCAACCGGCGTTATCTTTATATTTAAAGCGTCGCTGTATGCTTGAAGAGATTTGTGAAAATCTGCATTTTCCGCGTCCATCTTGTTTATGAAAAACAGAACAGGCAGGTTAAACATCCGGATCTGTTTCAGAAGCATTTCCATGTCCTGTTTTATGTCTATCTGCGCACTCATGACGAATATGACGCCGTCGACCGACTGGAGTACATGGACAGTGTCTCCGCTAAAGCCGTCCTGACTCGGTGTATCTATAATATTAAACCTTATGCCGTTGCTCTCTACAGTAGCAAGTGAGGCCGTTATGGTGGTGAGATGTTCGAATTCCTCCTGTTCAAGTACCATGTTGGATGTTTTGTCTATGACCTTTCCTATGCTTTGAACGGCTTTTGCGTTGAAGAGTATCGTATCGGCCAGCTGGGTTTTACCGCTTGCTCCAAAACCAATAATTGCTATGTTCCTTGTCCTTTTATCGTTTTCTGTCATTTCGCCCCCTTAACAATCTACGGATTGATGCCCTGATTATGCCCGCAAACCTGTTCATAGGGTTTTCTCTCTTGAAAAATGAGAAAACAGGCTCCTTCCTTACTCCAAGTTTCTGTATTTCTTCGATAAGCTCCTTGTTCGTTCTATCGATTCTTAAACCCTTGTAAAAGGCTTTCACTGCCAAATGCCTGTTGCTGATAAGAAGATATAACCTGCCGAGATTTAAATAGAAATCAGGATGGAAAAACTCTTTTTTTATTGCCTCATTGCACAGTTCTATAGCCCGGCGATAATCGTGACCTACGATACCCGTTAAATATCCGTAATAGGAGAGATACCTTGGCTCTACCTCGTAGATGGAAGACTGCGTATCGTCGATAAGTTGCTTCATTGCCTGAAAGGCTTCGAGACTCTTTCCCTGTTTCAGGAATTCAAGAGATTTGTTAAACAATTCTTCATGTTCAGAAGCCATTAAGCCCCCCAATTCACTTTTTAGCACTATTCTTGCTATATATTATCTTTAGGCCCTTTAATGTCAAGAATTCATCAACCTCGGTGATACTGCCGGATGCGCTTCCTATCAATTCTGCAAACCCGCCGGTTGCAATCACTACGGGTTTTTCCTCTTTCATTTCTTTTGAAATAAGCTTGATGATACCCTCTACGAGCGATAGATACCCATAAAATATACCGGACTGCATGCTCTGGACGGTATTGGTACCTATGACTGACGGCGGGGCCGTTATCTCCACCCTCGGCAACTTGGAGGCATGGGTAAATAAAGCCTCAAGGGATATGCCGATGCCGGGCGATATTACGCCTCCGAGATATTCCCCCTTTTTGCTCACGCAATCAAATGTTGTCGCTGTTCCAAAATCGACGATGATAAGGCTTTTCTTGTATTTATCATAACCTGCAACGGCGTTCACTATCCTGTCGGCTCCTACTTCTTTGGGATTATCATAAAGGATGCTGATACCGGTCTTGATGCCGGGTCCTATGATAAACGGCTTTACGTTGAATAATTCTCCGCACGCCTTTTCAAGTGATGTAATAACCGGAGGAACAACACAGGATACCGCTATTCCGTCGACATCGGAAACCGATATCTTCTCAAGCGAAAAAAGCTCTTTCAACAGCAATTTATATTCATCGACGGTCCTGTCTCTCGCCGTTACAACTCTCCAATGAGTAATTAATTCGTCTTTTTCGAATACTCCCAAAACGATATTCGTATTGCCGACATCCACTGCTAAGAGCATACTATTCCCTTTCGGGGATTATATGGACATCCCCGGATTTGATATGTATAGTTTCATTATGAGTACTTTTTAGCACCAATCCTCCGTACGCATCAATATCTTTCACAAAACCGGTTATTATTTCTGCGCCGTTGTCTATTTGAACATGTCTTCCAATCATCTTAAACATCTGCATATACTTTTCCCTTATACCGTTAAACCCGCCCCGGTCACAGTAAACAGTATACCATTCATGAAATACCCTGTAAAGGAAGGCCAGTATCCCGGCTCTATCAAATGTTGTATCCGTCAAAACCTTCATTGAAGTTGCAGAGATAGACAATTCTTCCAGATAGTGTTCTATATCCGAATTTATATTTATGCCTATTCCGACAACAATAGATGGTTTGTTCCGCGAATCATGGCCGAGTTCGAGCAAAATACCGCTTATTTTTTTTCCGCCCACCAGGACATCATTGGGCCATTTCAATTCAGCATCACAACCGGTAAAACGCTCTACGACGATTGCGACAACCATACCGGCAAGAAGGCTGATTGCCGGAAAATGCTCATACGACAGTGCGGGTTTCAGGAGAAATGACGTGTAAATGTTGACACCCGGGGGAGAATGCCATAACCTGCCCTGCCTGCCTCTGCCATTATTCTGAGAGTCTGCAACGACGACGGTCCATTCTTCGCAGCCATTGTGTGCAAGTTTTTCTGTTGCGGTGTTTGTGGACTCCACAGAAGGATAGTAAACTATATTTTTTATAAATTGAAGAGAGCCGAGTTTATGTTCTATATCATAACGATAGGTAGACATTACACATAATGTTTAAAAGCAAACAGCAGGGAATGGAACCAGAAATCGATATGAGTGCCCATGTTATCCAGTTTTATAAAATCCGAAAACAAGAATAACGATGTAAACACAAAAAATATCATAAAAGTATAATAGAGATAGGGAGCATACATATCCATAATGAAATAGGGATCTATATTTTTGAGGAATGTCTCTAAATTCTGCATGACACCCGTCTCCTCTTTCGGACGGACATCGTTTACCCGAACACCGTCATAAAACTCGTCGGATGCATCCGTAACGATGTCCGAACCGTTTTCTATCTGGCTGATCATTTCTTGCTGAATGCTTATGTCCGATCCGGCACCTTTATTCTCCTGTACCCGGCTTTTTACGTTTTCCGTATCAATCCGGAAAGCATCATAGGAAATGTTCTTATTTTTAAAGGTCTGACCGTCATGCTCTCTTCTTTTATTGGCAGCGTGATATGCATCATCCCTTACTGTTATTGGAGTCTTACACACCGGACACCGTACCAGAGAAATATTTTTCCTGGAGGCATCCCCATTGAATAAAAACTCACTGTTACACTTTTCGCATATTATCTTCATTCTTCTTCCTTTATAACATTATTCTTTAACAGGGTACTTATGATATCCAGTCCGGTCTGCGGATCCGGATTCAACAAAAAAGACGATGTTAACAGGTCGTTCTTTCCATTGAATATTCTCATGAGTTCTTCTTTTTCTGCGTTCGTGCTCGGTTCATGAGATGGATTAACAACCAATTTTTTTTTGAAACTTCCAAATAAATGCTCAATCCTTTTAACCTCATCCAGCATCCGTAATCCCTCCATGAGTAATGTTTGCGTATCCGCGGATATCCTCGGCTCACCGACTATGACTTTAAACCGTATGTCGAATTCTCCCTCGTCAAGAAAAAGCATCCGGTGTACGGCATTTTCCCTTGTCAGATCTCCATAATATGCATCAATGATGCTGCCCTTATCAAAAAGAAACCACCCGATCTCGTCGGAGTAATTTATCTGCAATGTGCCGGACTTTCTGTTCAATTCCAGCATCTGTATAAGTTCTACTATCGATATGTCGTGCAAATTCCCCATGAAACGGGTTTTCCTGTTTGCATCCGTATTCAGATTGGGTATACTTATTGCAATATTTTTTTCGTTTCCGTTTGATACACTCAGCCTTATGAGCTTTAAAAGAAAAAGCGTATAAATAAAACTGTACGCGTCTTCATGGGATAACCCGCTCTTTGCAATCAGTTCGTAGATTGTTCTCTTGCCGTTGATGAGACTCATCAATCTGTTGAAAGAATGGGGAAACTTGAAATCCTCGATATTAAAGATATTGTCTGGACTAAAACTTATCAACTCGCCCTTTTCCTGCACTTTATTTTTAATGTAATCTGCATTCGTCTTCCTGCTTATACCTTCAAATAAAATGGTAGGGAATGATTCCTGTATCGATGCTAATTCCCGTATGCCGCTTATCTTCTCCTCTTTTGTATACTGGACCTTATCCCATGAAAACATATCCAGTATTATTTCCTTCATATTGTCCGAAACGGCATGCTCCAGACTGTCTTCTCCTATAGCTCCAAGCATGATAAGCGCATCTCCAAGCCGTTTGCCCCTTTTATTCATGACGTCGTACGCTGATTTTAAAACACCTTCCGAAACGAGGCCCTTATCGAGCAGCCATTTATCGAGCCGCTCTTTCTCATTATTGCTCATTGCAAACACCGGATTACCGCCGTCCCAGTAGATCTCTTTTATGACATCCTGGTCTCCGTAACAGGTCAGTTTGCCCGTCCACATAAGATGTGCCAGTTCAGAGAACATCTCCTCGACACATCCTGATGTATTCATTTCGGTTTTCTCGCTCGGAAGGTCATAAGCTTCTGCATCCTTCAGGGACGATAACAATTCTTCCCCGTTGACAGGCTTCCTTAACAAAACATGGATACCCCATCTTTTATGTACCTCAGCTGCTTTGTTCACCGGTATGTTGTTCATAAATACGATAAACTTTGCATACCCTCCATGCGGAGTCCCTTTGAGCCGCTTCACGAGCTGATATCCGTTTAATCCCGGCAACAGGCTGTCAAGGACGACGATCTTATAAGCATACTTCCCTATGGCGTCGATAGCTTCTATGGGAGAAGACACGCTGTCAAACATATAATTGTTATCCTGCAGTAACTGTTCCACGCTGCTTTTAACATCGGGTAACCATGTAACGATTAATAATTGATGGGGTCTCATATTCTGTCTATTTTTTTTATAATTTTAATATAGTATTAGATTTTTTTGGTTTGGTCAAGAGCAGAAGATATCGTTCGTTATTCTTTGCTCTTACTTGACAATACTATTTCTCTGTGTTTACCAGATAGGTACTGATTACCACTGGAGAGAAAAATGAAAAGAACATACCAACCTCATAATTCGAAAAGAGTAAGGACCCATGGGTTTATGGCAAGAATGGAAAGCCGGTCCGGCAGAGCAGTATTAAGCAGAAGAAGGGCCAAAGGCAGACGGAGATTGACCGTAGATATCGGCGGAAAACCATTTTAAAGGCTCAGGGCTTAACCAGAAAAGAAAAGATTTTATCGTCCGGGGATTTTGAAGCAATAAAACGGAAAAACTATAAATCAGAGACAGCTCATTTCTTCGTACTGAAGAGCTCCAATAGATTGAACATACCAAGATTAGGAATTATAGTTAGCAAAAAAGCAGGTAATGCCGTAAAAAGGAATAGAATAAAAAGACTGGTACGGGTCTTTTTCAGACTAAACAAAAATAATTTACAAAGGGCTGATCATATTTTTATAGCCAAGAAGGGTATCGATACTCTTACCTATAAACAAGTAGAAAAAGAATTGAGCAATAAACTATGCATAAATTAAGATTGTTTTTTGATTGGATAACCATATATCTTATAAAGACATACAGACTCTTTATATCACCGTTCTTCGGAGCAAGCTGCAGGTTTACCCCGACGTGTTCCGAATACTCCATTACCGCAATACAAAGATACGGGATTTTTAAAGGCGGTTTATTATCGGCGAAAAGGATCCTGAGCTGCCACCCCTTCCATGCCGGCGGGAATGATCCGGTACCCTGAACATGGAAAAAAGGACTCTTTTAGCTATAGTATTGTCGTTTCTTGTTCTTGTGATCTATCAATGGTTTTTTGCACCAAAACAGAAGAACACCGTACCGCCGAAACCGCGTGTTGAGCAAAAAACGCAGGAGAGCAAGGCTGTCGGGCAGAACGTTCAGTCGTTTTATACGACGAACCGGAAAAAAACGGGCATTGAAACCGTCCAAATTAATACGCCGTTTTACTATGCAGAGCTTACAACCAACAATGTCGCAATCGTGCACTGGTATTTAAAAAACTACAGGACAACCCTCAATCCGCAGAGTTCGTCTGTCGATCTGATAGGCAATATAAAGGGTGTGGTTTATCCTATGTGGGAGAGTTTCGACGGTTCAAGCTTTACCCTGCCCTCGAACATCGATTATACGTGCAGTGCGCTTGGCGAAACAATAACGGACATGCATGCAACGGCCACGATCACCTGCTCCTACGATGCACATGCTTTTGTCTTAAAAAAAATACTGACTTTCTACGGCAATTCCTACACGGCTACCGTAACCATTGGAATTACAAACTTGTCCGGTAAACCCATCACCGAACGGCTCGGGGTAAACTGGAGCGGTCTGTCGGGAGAACTTGGTTCAAGGTATGATGTAGCAGACGGTATCATTTTAATAAATAACAGCAGGGATACTATCGAGGCAAAATCACTGAATCTGTCAAAATCATATGACGGTTCAATCCAATGGTTCGGCATGGAGAACCAATATTTTATCGAAACATTGATACCGGGTGAATTGGAAGCGGCGCATCTGTATGCAACAAGGACCGAAACAGAACAGAATGGATTAATCCCCTTATTGCTCACCTATATATATAATCCTAAAATTATAAAACCAAAGGCATCCTCTTCGATAACCTATACGGTATTCTTAGGTCCAAAAAATATGGATGTTCTGAACGCGGCCGGTTTCAACCTGAACAGAGCGTTGTATTTCGGCTGGGCAAATGTGATCGCCAAACCGATTTTCTATGTCCTGAGGTTCATAGACAGGTACGTTCATAATTACGGCTGGTCCATAGTACTTTTAACCATCCTGATAAGGATCATCCTTTTCCCCCTCGGCCAGGTCGGTTTTAAATCCATGCGTCAGATGCAGAAAATAGCTCCCAAGATCAACGAACTGAAAGAGAAGTATAAGGACGATAAAGAGAGACAGTACAGGGAAATGACGAATCTCTACAGGACATATAAGATAAACCCGCTGGGAGGGTGCCTTCCTATACTGCTCCAGATTCCCATATTCATAGCACTCTATGAGGTGTTGCTGTCGTCCATAGAACTGAGACAGGCGCCCTTTTTATGGTGGATAAAGGATCTTGCGGTACCCGACAGTATCGGCACCTTACATGTGATGGGCTTCCAGCTTGCCATTCACATACTCCCGCTCATCATGGGCATAACGATGTTTTTTCAGCAGATGCTCACACCAACGACGGCCGACCAGACTCAGGCAAAGATGCTTCTGTGGATTATGCCCATCATGCTGACCGTATTGTTTTGGGGCTTTCCGGCAGGGCTTGTCCTTTACTGGACGGTAAACAACATCTTCAGTATAGGACAACAGTACTATATCTTAAAGAAGTACTGATGAAAAATGCCTTCATTTCAATAATCTTTACCTTCATTGCGGGAGGATGCGTCTACACACCGCACTGTACACCGCCTCCTTTGAATGCAATGGACGGGCCCGTAGCCGTGGCTTTGCTGCCGAACAATATGCTGTATGTGATTAACAGCAACATAGATTCAAGGTACTGCTCAAGCTATATTTCGAAACTCTCTTTATCATCTCCGCAGCAGCCCTCGTATAACGGCGTTGAGCCGGTAAAGC
>JAMDCL010000043.1:0-4363 GCA_023489065.1 Deltaproteobacteria bacterium
GGCTTGAATGCCGTGCCGATACCGTATGTCGCGACATCCCCGATATCAGATATGGATTGGTACGCAGTATCCCCGACGATGGCAAGCCATTCCAACGGCTTTGCTATATCCTCAATGCCAAGACTACCTGTATTCCTTGTATGTCTGCCTATATTTGAGGACACCGCCTGCTGGAACAGCCCGTCTCCGTTGATACTGAGTGTGTTATACGGGATGTGATGCAGAATGAGAGTCGCACCTGCCTCGTTATCCGTGTCGTTTGATTTCGATGGATTGGATGCCGGGACATAAACATTGTCAAAGTATGCCGAGTCCTCGTTCACGTGGCTTAACGAGGCTTTCACGGTTGCCGTATCCGAGGTGTATCTGTATTTCATGATGTATATGCCGTGGCTGTCATGCTCCCTTGCCTGCGGAGAAGGCATACCGAGGGCACCGGGTACGCCCTTATCGCTGTCGTACAGGTGCGTTATGAAATAGGCCCTGTTACCGGCTTTACTGAACCCGAGGCCGGCAAGCACCCATGCACCCCTGTAGTCACTGTTCTGCCGGATACGGGAAATACCGTTGTCGTCGACATACGGATAGTCGCCCCTGGTTGATTCGTATCCCGGAGAAACAAGCATCGTCCAGCCGCCGGAATTCACCTTTGCGGTAGCATCAATATGATAGCTGTCAAAACTCCCTGCCATTGCTTTCACATCCACGGCATTCTTTTTAGGAAAAACATCCGGCATAATGTCGACGATGCCTCCCATTGCCGATTCCCCGTACAGGCTGGACATACCGCCCCTGGCGATCTCGATAGAAGAGATACCGGACAGGGGAAAGGTGGACACGTCAAATCCGGACAGCTCGACGTTGTTCAGACGTATGCCGTCGAGCAGGATTGCCGACTGGGACGTGTCTGCACCGCGAATGGATATACCGGAGAGTGCGCCCATCCAGCCGTACGGGGGTATGGTCACATCCGGCACATGCGAAAGTGCGTCCGACAGCGTGGCACTGTTTTGCATGGCTGTGGACGTTATAACGGAGACGGATGAAGGCGTAAGTTCATATTGAGACGGGACCCTTTCGCCGGTAACAATGACTTCATTCATCTCTAAGTTTGAGGCTTCCGCATTATCTATCGCAGGATTACATTTTACTCCCTCTCCCCTTGCGGGAGAGGGGCAGGGTGAGGGGATTTTTTTGCTTTCACCCTCCCTTTTATCCCTCCCGTCAAGGGAGGGAGAGAAAAATGCATTGCCGGACAGCAGGGTAAATGCCGGGGATATTTTTAATATACTTCCATTCGTTGCAGCATCGTTTCCTGTTAAACCATATGCGTATGTTGGTCCGAAAAAGAGAAAGGCGCATAGAAAAAGCCCTCCTCTCTTAAGGACGGGCCTGTAAAAATACCTTTTCACGTTTGCCTCGTCTCTCCCACGAAGAGAGGTCTATAATATTCTTTTTAGCAGGTTTCCTGGCTCGGGTTCATTGCTCGGCGTACTGTGGTACGCCCCTACCGCCTTCCCATCCCGCACATACGGAACAGTGGCATGTAGTTTCAAAAACACCCTTACAGTGGCGGGGCCGCTCCGGCATCTCACCGGATTCCCTGACACTAAAAAGTGATTACGGTTTATGGTGATATAGGTGTTTTGTCAAGTTAATTTTAAAAACCCACATGCTTCCATTTTTATTTACCGGTCCATAGTGGTACGAGTATCGGAAATAAAACTACTCGTATCTTTTTGGCAGGGGAATTTCCCGGAGGGTCTGCTTCCCGAGTATGGATTCCCCGGCCGGACAGACAGAGATATTGACTTCGTTTCGTTTTGTAGTTAAGCACATAGGACAGGAGGTATGCCATGAAATATAAGAATATCCCGGAAATGTTTTTTACTCAGGCACAAAAGTACGGAGACAGGGTGCTCCAGCAATATAAAAAGGATGGCAAATGGAACGACATATCATGGAACCAGGTAAAGACCATCGTGGAACAGGTGGGCCTCGGGCTTGTCGATCTTGGCGTACAGCAAAAGGACAATGTCTGCCTGTTATCGGAAAACAGACCGGAATGGGCGCATGCAGACCTCGGCATCATCAGTGCAGGCGGCGTCAATGTACCTATCTATGCCACCAACACACCCCAGCAGGTAGAATATATAATCAATGATGCTCAGGCCAAGTTTATTTTCGTATCGAGCAAGCTCCAGCTCGACAAGGTGATGAAGATTCGGGGCAATGTCCCGAATTTAAAAAAGGTGATCATACTCGATGCCCTGGATGCAAATCCGGCCCCCGGTTTTGTTATGACGCTTGACGAGCTGAAAAAGATAGGGAAACCAGAAAAAGACAAAAAAATCCTTGAGAGCAGGCATCAGGCAATTCAACCGGATGACATCATCACCATCATCTATACCTCCGGCACAACAGGGGATCCCAAAGGGGCTATGATTACGCACAAGAATATACTTTCGAATTGTGAAGATATTGCGACGTATGTACCGCTCAACGATACGTTCGTGGCACTATCGTTTCTGCCCCTGAGCCATGTTTTCGAACGAACTGCGGGTTATTATGGCATGATGTTCTACGGTGCAACCATTGCGTATGCTGAAAGCATCGATAAGATTGTGGACAACATGGCAGAGGTGCGGCCGCTGATAATGGTTTCCGTACCGAGGGTTTACGAAAAGATGTACGCAAAGATCATAGAAGGGGTTGAAGCAGGCTCGCCGTCGAAAAAGAAGATATTCTACTGGGCCGTTGCCACAGGCAAACAAACGATACCCTACAGGCTCGGGGGCAAGGCACTGCCTCTGGGGCTGAGTATCAAATATGCGCTTGCGAAGAAGCTCGTGTTCAGCAAAATAAAAGCCATTCTGGGCGGCAGGCTTTTGTTTTTTGTATCAGGCGGGGCACCGCTTTCAAAAGAGCTCGGCGAATTTTTCTTCGCAGCGGACGTCGCGATTATCGAAGGCTACGGTCTGACGGAGACATCTCCCATACTGACCGTCAACCCTTACGGCAGGATGAAATTCGGTACAGCGGGTAAACCCATACCGAACTGTGAAATAAAGATCGCACCTGACGGGGAAATCCTTGCACGGGGCCCCATGATCATGAAAGGCTATTTCAAAAAACCCGAGGCAACCGCAGAAGCCATCGAAAAAGACGGTTACTTTCATACCGGAGACATCGGATTTCTGGATAACGAAGGTTATCTCCATATAACGGACAGAAAGAAGGACCTCATCGTAACGGCAGGCGGCAAGAACATCGCGCCGCAGCCCATAGAAAACTCGCTGAAAATGAACAGGTATATCGAGCAGGTCGCGATGATCGGCGACAAAAAACCTTACTGCGTTGCCCTTGTTGTTCCCAAGTTCGACGCCATCGAGTCGTATGCGAAGCAAAACAATATCGTTTACAAGAACCGCAAAGAGCTCGTCGAACATCCGAGAATCATAGAAATCATACAAAACGCAATCGACAGCGTCAACGCATCGCTTGCCAAGTACGAGACCATCAAGAAGATACGGATACTGCCAAACGAATTTACGCAGGAGACCGGAGAGCTTACCCCGACCCTCAAGGTGAAGCGGAGGGTCATCATGGAGAAATACAAGGACCTTATAGAGGAACTCTACGCGCAGTAGACAATACCGGTAAAGGCGTACAAGGACAGCCTTGCGGTTGCCGGATTGCGGACCCTTTTCAATGAGGGTGACGGGTTGTTTCTGTAAAAAACAGAAAACAGTGATTACTTTTTACGTATATGACAGATACATCACCACATAAGCATGAACACAAACATCACCATGACGCAGCACCGGAGAATAAGGTCATGGAAAATGGACTTGTCAGGAGGATCGTTCTCCCTCTTCCGTTCCCGCAGGTACAGCAGATAAACGTGTATGTTGTCGGCCGGAAAAACTTCATCCTGATCGATACGGGGATTCGTACCGATGACTCTTATAACCTGCTCACCGCGGCCCTTGCGGCAAACGACATACGGCATATCGATGCTATCTATATAACCCACGGCCATGTCGATCACTTCGGCGCTGCCCGGAAATTGGTCAAAGACGGCATTGCGGACAATAAGATTTTTATTCATCAGAAAGAGATCAGCAACATTAACAATGAGTACGATGAAGCGCTCTACGGGAACTATCTCAAACGCTACGGCATACCTCAGGACATCCTCGACATGATGCGGTACGCATCCGCTTTTTTCGATACCCTCGCAGACAGGCTCGACCAGGTCTCCTTCATCGAACACGGTCTGCACCTCGATTACGACGGAGGGACCTTCGAGGTCATCCAGACCCCCGGGCATACCAGCGGGTCTGTCTGTTTCTACGACAAG
>JAMDCL010000043.1:4373-5775 GCA_023489065.1 Deltaproteobacteria bacterium
ATAAAAAATCTGCTTACCTTTCATTACAAACGCATGATGCGCATCCACAACATCCTGAAGCAAAAACCCATGACACCGTATGAGATCACCGGCAGTTTGTTTAAAAAACTCCATCAAACGGATGTTTATCTTGCGGCTTCAGAGGTCATAGGACATCTCGACCTGCTTGAACAGCACGACATGGTGCGGTCCTTTGAAAGGGACGGCTTGCTCTATTACGCGGTGGTTTAATATGCCCCTGACCAAAGATGCCGTTTCATCAATGAAAAAGATATGCAGGGACAGGTGTTTTACGGACCCTGAATCCCTGATCCTCTATGGATACGACGCCACCAGGATAAGCCGCCAGCCCGACGCTGTCGTGTTCCCGATCAGCGCACAGGAAACGGCGGACGTCGTGAAGCTCGCAAACGGGCTTTCCATCCCCGTGGTGCCAAGGGGGGCCGGCACGGGTTTGAGCGGCGGGGCCGTACCGGTAAAAGGCGGCATCGTTCTGTCGACCGAGAAAATGAACCGTATCCTGTCCATCAACAAGCCCGACCTTACGGCTGAGGTTGAACCCGGGGTCATTACCGGTACGTTGAAAAAAATGCTGGAATCACAGGGGCTTTTTTATCCGCCTGACCCCGCAAGCAGCGAATTTTCAAGCATCGGCGGGAATATCGCCGAAAACGCAGGAGGGCTGAAGGCTATAAAGTACGGCTCCACATCGAACTATGTGATCGGCATGGAGGTCGTCGTGCCTGCAGGAGAGGTGTTGTGGCTCGGCAGATACACACACAAGGGCGTTGTCGGTTATAACCTGAAAGACCTTTTTATAGGATCAGAGGGCACCCTCGGCATAATAACAAAGGCCGTTCTCAAATTGATTCCAAAACCCCAATCAACGTCCACCCTGTTCGCTACATTCCCGGATGTCGAGGCTTCCGCATCCATAGTCACGGACATACTCGGAACCGGGATACTCCCCTCGGCTATTGAATTCATGGACCAGGCATCGATGCATGCGGTAGCTTCATACCTTGGGTCTGATGTGTTTGGCAGCAAAGCAGGCTCTGCCCTGCTCATCGAGGTTGACGGCGAACAAGAAGCAACGAAAAGTGCTATCGAACGGATAGCCTCTGTTTGCAAAAAAGGAGCGTTGTCCATCGAAACCGCTTATGGCCCTGACGCAGAGGCCCTCTGGACCGCACGCAGGGCACTGTCCCCCGCGCTGGCAAAAATCAAGCCCTTCAAACTGAACGAAGATATTGTCGTACCTTTGTCAAAGCTTCCCGAACTTGTTTCCGGTGTTGAGCGGATTTGCGCTGAATTGAACCTTCAATACGCAAACTTCGGACATGCGGGCGACGGAAACATCCATGTCAACATCCTGTATGATACGAAGGACGAGGGTGAGTAC
>JAMDCL010000043.1:5785-7920 GCA_023489065.1 Deltaproteobacteria bacterium
AAGAGGGCGCTCATAGCTGTCGACCAGGTGTTCGATCTCGTCATAAAACTGCACGGGACGCTGTCCGGAGAGCATGGGGTCGGCATTACCAAGCTCGGCTACATCACCAAAGAGCTTTCACCGGCATCACACAGGCTCATGCAGGATATCAAAAGGCTCATCGATCCCAACAACATCATGAACCCCGGCAAGGCAATATAAACCCTCTTTCGAAGGCGGCTTTCAGCAACAACCAAATCGAAACTACCCCTTGCCCCTTCATAGAAGGGGAATTCTGGATTCCCCTCTGGAGAGGGGTTAGGGGTGTTTCCTTTATTTTCTTTGCATTCTGCATAGAAGTTACAAAGAAAGAATCTAAGGAGGGACGATTCATTGAATCGCCCCTCCAACAAAATACCAATAATTGATGCCGCCTGTACATCGACAAAGTTGTTTATTCCCCTTTTAAGGTCGTCTGCGACTCTATCTTCGACGGCAGCGAGGCGGCCTGCACCGCGGCTTCGACATCCCCGGGTATTTTTATTGCAAGCTCCGGATTGCGATCGAAAAGACTCCCTGTTTTACCTTCCGAATCGTTACCGTTCTGCACCATCTCCAATGAAAGCGACCTTGAGACGGCTGACAGGGAACCATCGGGAGAATTGTGATCGACCATCGTCGTGAAGATGGCGCCCGTACCATTGCCGTTATCGACGACCTCTATAATCCTCGCCTGCTGCGGATAGTTGATAAGGCTCGACAGGCCTGTCCGCGCCATGATATTGTTGTAATGTCCATGTCCCACAAGATGCATGATTACGTTCGGATGGCTGATCAGGAGATCGACGAATGCCGTGCCGGTAATTTGCGAGCTGGTATCGAGAGAATCGGGAGACTGATGGCTCGCGACGATCACCAGCTTATGTTCACTGGCTGCCTTGTTTAATTCGGGTACAAGAAAGTTGTCGAATTCATCCTGCCGGATGCAACCATCGGTCTGGCCTGCCCTGCATTGCCAGTCCAGTACGATAAACCGCACCGGTACCGACCCGGACACATCAAAGGCATAATCGCCATAACCGCTGCTTATATTGGCCGCGGTAAACCCATGTCCTGCAGGCAGGGTCGACGTCGTAAAAAATTCCTGCATATAGCCGGCAGGCCCGAGGAGTGCCCTTTCGACATCCGGGGTAACCTTGGTGCCTGCTGACAGGACATTCCCGTAATCATCTTCAGAACTGATGTATACCGCACCGCCCGTCGCAATAGCGTTATAAACCGGGGTAACGGCAAAATGCCCGGCAATAAGAGCATCGTGATTACCCATGGTCGTGTACCATGGCACCTGTTTGTCAAGTCCCCATGCGAGGAAAGGATCGTGGGCATCGTTCAGGGGTTCCGGTACAACGTCTCTGCGTTTGCCGCTGTCGGGTATGACGACTTTCCCGTCAATCACATCGATAAACCACCGTGTTTCGTTTAATGCGGTATCGTTGACGGTGTCGCCGGTATCTATAAACAGGTCATAGTGCCTCGTTACGCTGAAATCGTCGAGTGTCCGTACCGTAGCGTCAAGTACCTGCGTGGAGTATTGCGCCTGAGGCAGGGCCGATTTCACCGTCCCGTTATCATCATAGGTATAAAAAAACCTGAGCGGGGCTTTTGTATCCATAATATGGATGTCCGTTATAACGGGAAAATACACGACCGAGCGTGCATTTGAGGAAAGCGTTGGAACTGCCCCTGCTATGTTCAGGTCGTTCCTGAATTGAAAACTTTCACCGCTTCCTGTTGTAAAGTTTGCGAAGTTTTGAGACACTCTTTGCGGCATCGTGTTCGGGTCAACCGGATTTACTGCGGGTTCTACCGGTACAAGAGTCTGGACAAGCGTCGTTTGGGAAGCTGAGAGTGTAAACCCGGGCCCCGGCAGATGGCCAACGGCAGTACCGCTTTTCGTACTGCCACATCCTGCGATTGCTGACAGCATCGTCGCAATCGCCATTCCGTATACATAATAACGAGGTAGTTTCATACATCCTCCTTTGGCCCAGATCTACAGTACCGGTGTATACGGAGTCAACACTTCCGGAATACGGTTTTTACAGGAATTTGATGCGGACGATGTCGATGATGATCATAACGACAAGCATCGAGGC
>JAMDCL010000057.1 GCA_023489065.1 Deltaproteobacteria bacterium
AAGCGGATCGATAGTATATTATAAGTATCTTTTTCATAGATATATATAGTGTACCGTAAGTTTTATTTTTTTTCAACCTTTATTAATAAGCCCCTGCAGGTTCGTATTCACGTGAATAAAACATTGACATCTGATACCAGGTTGTATAATATACTATCGATCCGCTTGGATCCCTAAAAAGACCGAGACGGTGGAGTATTGTGAGATCTGTCAAAACTCCAGCCGTTCCGGCTGGAGTTTTTTAATGGAAAGAAAAAAGATAACTTTACCGAACATAGTAAAACTATATGATGCAGGCGAGCGTATCAGCATGCTCACTGCGTACGACTTTCCATCTGCGGCAATAGCCGATGCAGCAGGGATAGAAATAGTCCTCATTGGCGATTCTCTCGGTATGGTCGTCAACGGATATAAAAATACCCTACCGGTGACGATAGAAGAGATACTCTATCATACCCGGGCAGTCATGCGGGCCGTTGAATATGGTTTTGTCGTAGCGGATATGCCGTTCCTTTCGTATCAAACAGGTGCTCATGACGCCGTTTATAATGCAGGAAGGCTTCTGAAAGAAGGCGGAGCAGAGGCCGTCAAACTGGAAGGCGGCAGGAATATGGCAGAGGTAATAAAGGCCATTGTTCGTGCGGATATACCCGTTATGGGACACATTGGACTCACACCCCAGTCCATTCATAGGATGGGTGGATATAAGGTGCAGGGCAGGGACGTAAAAAGTTCGGAAGCTTTAATCAACGATGCTCTCGCAGTCGAGGATGCCGGTGCATTCGCACTCGTTCTCGAAGGAATACCGGGCGGCCTCGCAAAAGAGATCACCGCAAAGCTCCATATACCGACCATCGGTATCGGCGCGGGCAAAGACGTGAGCGGCCAGGTACTCGTATTCCATGACCTGCTTGGCCTGAGCGGAAACAAGCAGCCGACGTTCGTAAAACAATATGCCCGGTTAAGGGAAACGGCGATGAGCGCGATTCAGCAGTACATAAAAGAAGTCAAAGATGGTGTGTTTCCGGGAGAAGAGCACACCTACAAGTAACGATGAAGGTCATTAAAACAGTACATGAAATGCAGGCATTTTCCCTCTCACAGAGGACGGGAGGGAAGAGCATAGCACTGGTACCCACCATGGGGTATCTGCACGATGGCCACATCAGCCTGTTGAGCGAGGCGAGAAAACATGGCGATCTCCTGGTGATGAGTTTATTTGTTAATCCAATGCAATTCGGCCCACAGGAGGACCTTGCAAAATATCCAAGAGACTTTGCAAGAGATACCATGATTGCAGAGAGTGCCGGTACCGATATTATCTTCTATCCCGAGGCGCGGGAAATGTATCCCGAGCCATTCAGAACGACGGTGTATGTTTCGGATCTTTCCGATATACTGTGCGGCAAAACGAGGCCCGGCCACTTCGGAGGAGTTACGACCGTTGTTGCTAAATTATTCAATGTGATATTGCCTCATTCCGCTATCTTTGGAGAAAAGGACTTTCAGCAGCTCGTCATACTGCGCCGGATGGTCAAAGATTTGAACATGCCGGTCGAAATTATCGGCATGCCAATAATCAGGGAGCCGGACGGGCTTGCCATGAGTTCGCGAAACACCTACCTTTCGGTTGACGACAGACGCAGGGCGATCTCGATATCAAAAGGGCTGTCGAATGCACGGGATGCCTTTCATAAAGGGGTAAGAGACGAAAAAAAACTGCAAGAGATCGTCCGCTCCGATATTCAATCGGCAGGTTTGCGGATAGATTATGTCGAGGTGATTGATGAGACAACACTGCAACCCGTGCACGAGTTATCGCACGCTGCACGTATCGTCGTTGCAGCCTATGCCGGGAATGTAAGGCTTATAGATAATATGGCTTTGAATTAAGAATAAAAAATAAACGGAGGAACAATGGAAAGAATAATGTTAAAATCAAAGATCCACAGGGCCACGGTGACACAGGCCGATCTGGACTATGAGGGAAGCATAACCATTGACGAGGAGCTGCTGGAACTTACCGATATAAAGGAATACGAGCTGGTGAAGATATGGGATGTAACGAACGGCAACAGGCTTGAAACATACGCCATTAAGGGGCAGAGGGGGTCGGGGATTATCGGAATAAACGGCGCAGCAGCTCACCTTATCAGGAAGTCTGACCTGGTGATCATTGCAAGCTTTGTAAACATGGCGGATGAGGAAATCCCCGTCGATTATGCGCCGAAGATCTTGATCATGGACAGCAAAAACCACATCAAGGAAATGAAACATATTCCGGCACAGGCCTCTCTATAACCCGGAGAATTGAAACGGCTATTTTTTCAGGTTCTTTTTGCGCTCTATCTCATTGTCCTGTTCTGCTTTCATGAGCTGGAACAGGAGGTCTGACATTTCGGGAGGCAGGGTTGAAGGCTTTTCTCCGGTTGCCAGTGCCTGATAATAGACCTGGGAAGATTTTTCCATAAGTTCAAGATTTCTGAATGCCTTGGCAATCGTTTGTCCGATACTCAACGCACCATGGTTTTGAAGGACATAGCAGTTGCACCTGTTGGATAGTTTTGCCTTTACGTTGTCCACGAGTTGGTCGGATCCTGACAGGGCGTACGGGATTATATCCGTGATGCTGCCGATTCCAATGGTCACCTCGTCGAAAAGAGCAGGCACGGGCTTGTTTGTCAGCGCAAAAATACTGGTGTATACCGGATGGGAATGAATGACAGCATTTGCATCCGGCCGGTTTTTGTACACTGCAATGTGCAGTCCTGTTTCCCGTGATGGATTATACTTGCCTTCAATTATGTTCAGGTCAAAGTCAACGATGCAGATATCTGCAGGGGTAAGGTCCATGTATTCCCGGTTCGAGGGCGTTATGGCAATCACATCTTCCTCCTCGACAAGGATTGAAACATTGCCTCCTGTACCGACCGTATAGCCTTTCGCGAACATCATCTGGCTGTATTTCACGACGTCCTTTTTATATTGTTCGTACTTACTCATGGAGTTCTCCTTCTTTATAGTTCCAATCCCTGTCAGCTCTTCGGAATCAGTGACAGAGCGTATTCCCATGCCTTTATGGTCTTATCGATCGCTTCCTTGTCGTGCTGCATGCACGTATACATTCTTGAGCCTGCAAGCGTAAAAATGCCCTGATCGATAATCACCATCTGATAGTCCTGGGCAATATGTCTTCGTGTCATGACCTCGTTGAAAATGTCCGGATGCTGAAGACTGACCGCAAGCATACCTGTTGTTTCATAATGTATGATTGCGCCAAAGTTGAATGCAAAGAAGGGAAGGTCCTTTCGTGTCGAGAAAAGGTTATTCATTTCTTTTGTCAGTTTATCCGCAAAGTCCGTTGCTTTTTTGACGGCATCGTTTTTTTTCATAAGCTTGATGGTGTAATAGCATGCTGCCGTTGAGATGGGGTTTGCCGAGAGTGTTCCGCCGATGTATGCTTTCTGTCCTATACTGCCCACGCCCGAACATATACCCATGATGTCTTTCCTGCCGCCGATACCTCCTGCCGCCGGATACCCGTGTGCTACGATCTTGCCGAATACAACGATGTCTGCATTGACGTTATAGTACTTCTGCGCGCCCCCGAGGCCAAGCCTGAATCCCGTAACAACCTCATCAAAGATTAAGAGTGCACCATACTCGTCGCAGAGCTTGCGTACGGACTTGTTCCAGTCAGGATGCACAGGGTGAGTGCCTGATTCACCGCCCACAGGCTCAACAATGACGGCGGCAATCCCTCCCTTGTTTTTATTTTCTTCAAACGCCTTTTTCAGTCCTTCGAAATCATTCGGGAATACATCCACCAGATTGTTGAAACAATCCGACGGTATACCCGCAGACTCAAGCTGTCCTGCACCGGGCACATGGAGTGAATACACGACCTGATCGCTCCACCCGTGATAGCTGCCGCCGATCTTTATGACCTTGTCCTTCTGTGTGTAGATACGTGCAATACGCAGTGCCGCCATGACGCTTTCCGTACCGGACTGCAGGAACCTTACCATCTCGACATTCGGTACATGTTTTACGATCTCTTGCGCAGCCAGTATCTCATATTCCGATGTACAACCGGTCGAAGGTCCTTTTTCTCTGATGATATCAATGATCTTGTTGTCGAGCTCATCGTAATGATGTCCGAGGATAATCGGTGCACCGGACATAAGATAGTCTACATATTCATTACCATCTATGTCCCACATCTTATACCCTTTTGCCCGGTCCATGGTAATCGGGAAGGGCTTTTCAAGACTCAAGTTGTGTTCGACGCCTCCCGGTATTACTTCTTTTGCTTTTTCATAGAGAGCAGCCGACTTTGCGTGCTGTGCGTAATAGCGTTCCCTAACCTTCGATAGCGTATCCTCCGGTATGGGATGCGTCGGCGTATCGACAATATGTTTTAACCTGTCAACTATCTCCTGATATTCCATTGAATGCCTCCTGAAAATATTATTTTATATACTTCTATACTCTCTCATAAAACCATTTACTCAATAAATGCAATAAGAAAGTTGGGGAACGTCTTGCCGGCGTCGGGACGCGCATGCCATGTTATCCGTTCATCATCCTGAACAGTTTTTTGTTCTGCTTATATAGTTCTTTGAACACCGCGAAGCTTTTGTTGTACAGGTTCTTGTACTCACTCCTTGGCGCATAGACCTTGCCGACCGGCACAAGCTTTTTTGCATCGCGGAACGACGGTATGAGTCCGAGACCGACAGCGCACACGATGGCTGCACCGTTCGTCCCTGCATTCTGAGGATTTTTCGGGACCTCGATATTCCTGCCTGTTATGTCTGCCATAATCTGGCACCACACATCGGATTTCGCACCCCCGCCGACAAAACGGATGCTTTTTTGATAGGGTATTTTCTTTTCTATAGCCTCGAGCATCCATCGCTTGTGAAAAGCAACACCTTCAAGCACGGCCCGGATCATCTGGCGCTTGCCGGTGCTCAGACTGAGGTTGAAGAACATGCCACGCGCGTTCGCATCCTCACGCGGTGATCTGTTGCCATGGAGCCACGGCGTAAAGATGAGCCCTCCGGCCCCGGGCGGTGTCTGTTCAACTATCTCATTGAGGAATTCATAGAGACTGTCGAATTCCCTGGTCTTGTCGACAATATGCTGAGCGTCAAGGTACATGCCGATCTCATCAAGGGCGAGATGGTCCCTTACCCATTGGAGGCATATGCCCGAGGTCTCCTGTTCTGCGGTATAAACGTATTCGCCGGGTATTGCACCCAGTATCGAAGCAACGAAGTTGGCTATGTCCACGGTTCTCCGGTCAATATTTGCAGCGACCCATCCCGAGGTGCCGACATAGATGTGCGTATCATACAGATCGAGCGCACCGGAGCCAACGGCCGTCAAAAAGGTATCACCGCCGCCGCCGAAAACCGGAATGCCGGGTATCAGTCCCATCCTCTCTGCTGCCTGCTGTGTTAAGCCTCCAATAACATCGGTCGATTTTATAACGGGGGGAAGGTGCTCCATGTTGACATCGAACGTTTTGCACAGGCTCTTTGACCATCCGAGTTTTCCTTTCCTTGTATTAAAGACCCATGTCAGATGAGCAGAATCGTAGGTCATGCTGTATCTGCCCGTGCATTGAAGCGTCAGATAGTCTTTGACATCAAGCCACTTATAAACCTTTTTGAATACCTCGGGCTCATTGTCTTTTACCCAGAGGTATTTCCAGAGGGGGTCTTTTGGTGTTGCAGCAAGCCCGCCTGTGATATACAGAGATTTTAAGCCTATGAGTGCGTTCCAGTTATCGATCCTCGGAAACCCGTGGTAGAGATATTTTGCGATCTGTGCGGTGGATCTCTGGTCCATATACGTCATTGGATTACGCAGGGCCTTGCCTTCTTTATCAACGACGACCGATCCCTGCATCTGTGATGAAAAAGTGATACCTTTGATCTGTTCCGGCTTGACCGAGGTGCGCTTTACAATCTCACGCGTGGAACTGCATACCGCATTCCACCAGTCGTCAGCCTTCTGCTCGGCACCGCCGTCTTCCGTCGTGTAAAGAGGATATTCCACAAGATAAGAATCTATGAGCTCAATCTTGTCACTGATCCTGTAAAGACAAGACTTATTGCCTGTGGTTCCGAGGTCATACGCAAGGACGTACGTACCGTTTTCTGATAGCGATGTCATAGTATTGTATACCCCCTAAGATTGTGATTGACTATAATTAATTGATACGGGGCTCATTGTCAAAGAAAAATATCTGCTGCATGACTCGAACAAAGCAGGGCAGGTCTGTTTGCCGCTGCGCTTTCCCGGAAGGCTTCAGGGCAGCGCCATTTCCGTATACCCTAAGCCGCTAATCTCAATATACCGGCTATTACGTCCTGCGTGTACTGATCCAGCCTCCATTTTTGTGCGAGCATAACCGCATTACCGGCGATTTTATCTATATCAGATTCAGGTATGCCCACCTGCGACAATTTGGTCGGTGCCCCTATGGAGTTGAAGAACAGTTCCAAAGCTGCGATGGCTTTCTGTGGATCTTCGATGTCGAACAGTGCCTTGCCGAACCTCGAGATTTTTTGTGAATTACCTTTTGCGTGATGTTTGAGCCATGCAGGTAAGACTATGGACAGGGATGCGCCGTGGGGAATATCGTAGAGGGCACTGAGGGAATGTCCCATCATGTGGTTGGGAAATCCGTGATTACCGGTACCAGCAGTCGTGAGACCATTTAAAGCGAGCGTCGCCGCCCACATGAAATCGGCACGCGCATTGAAATCATCCGCTTTGTTCATTATTTTCCCGGTGCTGTCTTTTAATGTCCTGACCAGTGCCTCGACAAAACCGTCCTGAATCGAAGTGTCGGTCTCTTCCTGCGTAAAATATCCCTCCAGCAGGTGGACCATGGCATCTACGCACCCGTAAGCTGTGTAGTTCTTTGGCACGGTAAAGGTATTGACGGGATCGAGGATGGAAACTCTTGGAGAGAGTGAATCGGCATTTATGTTGAATTTCTGATGCGTTTTCTCGTTCGTTACTACAGCTCCGGAGTTCATCTCTGATGCAGTAGCCGCAAGGGTGAGTACCACATAGAGGGGCAGGGCATCACCTATTTTTGCTTTATCCGTAAAATAGTCCCAAACATCACCCTGATAATAAAAGCCGCACGCGACTGCCTTGGCAGTATCAATGACGCTGCCGCCGCCGACAGCGAGGATAGCGTCCACCTTTTCCTTTCGTGCAAGTTCGATTGCCTCGTGAACAAAGCTCAGGATAGGGTTGGACTTCACGCCATATTTTTCCACGAACATAACGCCGTTCTTGTTTAAAGAATCGATTACCCTGTCGTAGATGCCGTTCTTTTTGATACTCTCTTGACCGTACAGAAGCAGGCATTTTTTCCCTTGCAGGTAATTGCCGATGCTTTTTGTTTTGTCTCTGCCGAAAACTATTTTTGTCGGATTATAAAATACAAAATTTTTCATCCACACCTCTTCATAAACGTTATACCCCGATGAAAGGTCCCGCCATACAAAACGTATACTGCATAGAAAGTATGTTGTTTAAAGCCACAGCTGTTCTTCCGGGGTTATGATTGAAATATAAGTATGTTTGTTCCATGAAACAACTGGCACACTTTTACATAAAAAAAGGGGCGGGTTTTAAACCCGCCCCTACGTAGAATTCGCCATAACACACTGTCCGGATTGTGAAATGTGTAGACGCGACCCCATTCTTATCAAAAAAACTGCTACAGGTAAAACCTGTATGCATCGGTACTGTCGACAATCATGCCTGTACCGGGGAAGCTTTTCGTAAACTTATGATTCTTTTTGTTCCACGCAACCTCTATGCCGGTTAAGGTTGCCTTTTCCAGGACAT
>JAMDCL010000002.1 GCA_023489065.1 Deltaproteobacteria bacterium
AGGCGCGTTGGGCAGGGGATTAGCTGCAACAACCGTTACCGTAGATACCTATTATGTAACAATACCGGGACATGGCTCAATGCCCATTTGGCCGGGCAGCTACACACCGGGTTCATCAGCAGCCATTGCATTTACGTGGACAGGTTTGATGCCGTCGAACGAGTTTGAGGCATTCTATAGTATTGACCAGGCACAAAACCTTGCCCAGTTTATCACGGCACAGAGCAACTTCAAGGTTGGCGCACAGAACTTCGTGTATGCAGATATCTACGGTAATATTTATCTTACGGACCAAAGCTCTATACCCTTGCGGGGAACAGATACAATGCAGTATACACAAAATGTACTCCCAAGCGGACTGCCGTTCAGGGACTACACGTTTCCCCCGTATCTCATGCTGCCGGGCACGGATCCCAATGTTTACTGGGCGGGTATGGTACCGACATCGGCAGTACCCTATGTCGAAAACCCTGCACAGGGGTATATAGCAACGGCAAACGAGGACCCTGTCGGCGTAACCTATAATAATGAGCCGATCAATAATCCGTATTATCTCGGAGGATTTTTTGACCCGGGCTACAGGGCATGGGAGATCGATAGGGATATAGAAGCAGCAGGTAAGGGAAACATAGACCTTGCCTATGTTCAGAATGTTATCCAGGCGGATCACACGGACACCTATGCATTGCAGATCCTGCCGTTTTTGCAAAAGGCATATACGGATCTTCAGGGTTCAATCCCTGCAAGCTCGCCGACAGCGACTGCTATGACGTATCTGAATGCGTGGTCGAGCAGTAACAACACGCATCCGTATGACTCGTCGACAGGACTGTCTCCTTCAGCCACAAGCGAAGACATCAACAACAGCATTGCAACGTCTATATTCGAGGGTTTTGTACAACGGTTGTTTTACAATATCTTTTACGACAAGATGAAGGCAATAGGACAGAACAGGTCTATCAACGACATGATCCTCATCAACACCCTGGTGACCATGCTTCAGAACCCGAAACAATGTGCTACCTACTCGCCAACAACGCAGCAGAGCACGCTCCTCGATGCACTTGTCCCGACATCGACTGGCTATACGTACACCACAAGAAGTCTTGACCAGATTATGATAGACAGTCTCGCTCAGGGCATAAACGATCTTTCACAGCCTTCTTACACAACAAAGGGTGCGCCGACAAGCTTTGGAACATCCGATATGTCCCAATGGCAGTGGGGCAAGCTCCATACGCTGACCTTCTCGGATCTTATCAGTCTGACCGGGGACCATGAATTCGATCTCGCAGACCCTGCCAATAACAACGAGGGCTATCCGCGACCCGGCAGTATGTTCTCTGTCGACCCCGGAACGTTCGGGTTTGAGATGGGTAATGACCAGACGACACACTTTTACACGAATTATACCTACGACTCGGGACCCGCGATACGCTTCTCTGTCGAGATGAAGCCCGGTGCAATCGTAGGGTACAACGTCCTGCCCGGCGGAGAGTCCGGTGAGGGACCTGATCCGGCCAACCCGCCGAAACATTACGGGGACCAGATACCTCTGTGGATAAATAATCAGGTACACCCGCAATGGTTCTATCCGAAGGACATCATCCAGCACGTAGAGTCAAGGACCATTTTTGAGCCTTAACAGCAAACCTGCGCAGAGATAGCTTATTCTGAGGGGGGTGATATTTACATTCACCCCCTTTTTTTCACGCCACTGCGGCACATTGCCGGGCACTTGATATTATTTTACCATACGGTATATACTGTCGAAGTAACTAAATAACCATGATACTTTCTGAAACAGAATAACAGGAAATGAGATGTCTGCCGGACATAGAGAATCGCTGCTGCAGGCGATAAAAGAAAAAAACTACACTGTCATAAAAAATATCATGCATGAGCGGGGGCTTGATATTGCCGATGAATGGATCGCTATGCTTTTTTCCGTGCAGCATACCCTCGGTAAAACCATCTCTTCCGAAAAATTCGTAACCGCACTGCTTGCTGCCCCGGACGAGCGGGAAGCACTCGAGTTCATGAACACCGCATTATCGGACAACAGCGTTTCGCTTGATGGCTTGCTGCCCGATATCCTTCAATTGGCCGGCGCAAGCCCGCTGCTGGCAGGGTATCTTATAAAGTACCGCGCTACGCCCGCACAGGCTTCCGAATCTGAAGATGATTACGGGAACATGCTCGCCCGTATCCCTTTCGATGAAAACTTTTCTGCAAATCTCCGGCAGTTCAAAAACAAAGCAATTGCCGCCATCGCACTGCTCGATGTAACGGGGAAAATAGATTTTCAAAAAACGGTCCATTCCCTATCCGGGTTGGCAACGGCGATCTTAAAGCAGACGCTGCAGTATGCGTCATCGTCCCTCGGCATGGAAATGAAAAAAGGGTTTTCTGTCATAGGCATGGGAAAACTCGGATCGGACGAACTGAACTATTCTTCGGATATAGATATTATTTATACAGCGTCGGATCAGCTGCATGAACAGCTCGGTGTACAAAATATCACCAGGTTTGCGGAGCATTTAACATCCGTACTTACCGCTCAGATGACGGACGGCATAGTCTACAGGGTGGATCTCGATCTGAGGCCGGACGGCAAACAGGGCATGCTGGTCCCCTCGCTTTCGAGAATGCTGACCTACTATGAGTCATGGGGCGAAACATGGGAACGGCTTGCCATGATAAAGGCGTCTCATCTCGCGGGGGATGAAGCACTAACGGACGTGTTTCTTAAAGAGATGCAGCCGTTTATATTCAGGAAATACCTTGATTTCTCTACCATTGATTCACTGAAGGACATAAAACAACGTATACAGTTATCCCTCATCAAAGGAATGGAACAGACATGGGATGTAAAGCTTGGGGAGGGCGGCATCCGGGAGCTGGAGTTTTATACACAGGTGATGCAGCTGATACGGGGCGGAAAGGAAAGGGATTTACGGGTGCGTTCAACGGTTACCGCCATAGAACGGTTGTCACAGTTCGATATGCTCAAGAAGGAAGATGCTCAGAAGCTGACGCAGTCCTACCTGCTCTTGAGGACTCTGGAGCATAGAATTCAGCAATACCAGATGCTGCAAAACCATAAAATGCCGCAGGATAAAAAAGACGAACGGAGGGTATTGCGGGGCATGTTAACCCCGGAAGAGCGATTGTCCGCCGGTGCGTTCAGTATGGCTTCTGCAAGACTTTCCGGGACGAAGGACCTTGTACACGACTTTTTTCAGCAGTTGTTTTATGAGCAGGAAAAAATCATAGAAACCCAGAGACCGGATGATATCGTCCGCTTGTTCCTTCCCGGCATACCTGAGAAGGATATCCGGCTGAAACTGCAAAAAATGGGGTTCCGGGATATCGACAGGATTATTGAGTATATACAGATCCTGAGGGAAGGTGTTCAGGGCACACGGTACAGTGAAAAAACAAAACGCATCTTCACGTGGCTTTCTCCGGTATTTTTAAAGGGTGCCTCGGAAACAGTCGATCCGGACGCATCTATCGAGCACCTTGTGGAGTTTATGAAGAAGATCGGAGCACGGGGGATATTCTTTTCATTGCTGAAGGAAAATCCAAAAACCATGTCGACCCTGATACAATTTTTCAGTATGTCGGATTATCTGTCGCACCTGCTTATAAACTACCCGGAATACCTGGACTCTCTTGTTCTTGCACGGTATGTTTCGCTCGAACGCAGTTATGAGGACATGCATCATGAACTGTATGAGGCATACCGACAAATCAACGACTATGAAGATAAGCTGCGGCTTATCAGGGAATTTAAGATCAAAGAAACATTACGTATCGGTATCAACGACATAAACGATAATCTCAACATCGTTGAGGTTTCCGAACAACTCAGCATGCTTGCAGATGTCATCATAGACATAACATTGAAATTTGTCATGGAAGAACTCGAGTCCGTTTACGGCAAAATACCGGACATGGAGGAAAACGGCATTGTGGTACTCGGCATGGGCAAGCTCGGGAGCAAGGAACTGAATTACAACTCCGATCTTGACCTTGTTTTTGTATACGGGAGCGACAAACAAACCACAAAGCAGGTGTCACCCCAGGAATATTTTTCCAAGGTGGTGCAGCGTTTTATTACGGCGATCAGTATATCCACGGAGATTGGTCACGCTTATACCATAGACACAAGGCTCCGGCCGTCCGGCAATCTTGGTCCTCTCGTTGCCAGCATGGATTCGTTTATCCAGTACCATAAAGAAAGTTCAATGATGTGGGAAAAACAGGCCTTACTCAAGGCAAGAGGCATAACAGGCCCTCAGCAAATCCTCAATAAAATATTCTCTTCGATGCCGGATATCATGTCCTCGGTCGCAAAAGACGAAAGCCTCAGATTGCAAATACACGACATGCGCATGCGGCTGGAAAAAAGTATCCAGAACGATGCAGCCAGCTTTAATTTTAAAAAGGGCATCGGCGGTCTCATGGATATAGAGTTCATCGTTCAGTATCTCGAATTGACCTATGGCAGCGAGGATACGGCCATCTATGAGCGGAACACCTTCCTTGCATTGGAAGTCCTTATGGAAAAAGGCTATATAAGCAAAAAGGATATGGATAAGTTAAAAGACGGGTATATGTTTCTGAGAAAGCTGGAAAACAGGATGCGGATTGACAAGGACTTCTCCGTGGAGAAGATCCCGAAAAACGAGAAAGAACTCGAGCCGATAGCCATGCGCATGGGATTCAAGGGCAAGTCGTGCGGGAAAGACTTCCTGAGCGCCTTAATGGATAAAACATCCGGAATACGGCGGATATACAACACCTACCTGTATTAATCCATACGTAAGTGCTTGACTTTTATTTATACAGTTATATATAAAAAGATTACTATTGTGTTTTGTCCGGTAGTAAAAATGCAAACAGATAAGGAAAAAAAATGAAGAGCTTTATTGCAAAAAAAGAAGAAATTAAAAGATCGTGGAAGGTAATAGATGCCGATGGCGCTGTTCTGGGCAGGCTGGCTACCAGGATAGCAACAATGCTCAGGGGCAGGGACAAGGCAATCTATACCCCGAATGTCGACACCGGGGATTTTATCGTTGTGATAAATGCAGCAAAGGTAAAACTAACCGGCAATAAGTTAAAACAAAAAAACTATTATCACCACACCCTGTTTCCGGGAGGGTTAAAGAGTGAATCAGCATCTTCGATGCTCCAGCGTCAGCCGGAAAAGGTCATTTTCCATGCGGTAAAAGGCATGCTCCCGAAAAACAAGCTTGCTGATAAAATTTTAACGAAACTCAAGGTATACCCCGGAGCTGAACATCCGCACGCGGCACAACTGAATTCTGAAAACAAAAAAGGTAAAGCGGAGGTAACCAATGGCTGAACTTCTTTTTCACGGCGTAGGCAAAAGAAAAACATCAACAGCACGGGTATGGCTTAAGCCCGGAAACGGCGAGATATCCATAAATAAAAAAGCGTTTGATATATACTTTCCTATTCTCACGGTACGGGAAACCATCATTCGTCCTTTCAAGCTGACCAACACGCAGGGTAAATTTGACGTCGTTGCCAACATTATAGGCGGCGGCTGGTCATCCCAGGCCCAGGCCTTCGCGCACGGTATTACGAAAGCCCTCATCGCTTTTAACGGGGACCTCCGAGCGGAACTCAAAAAAGCTGGTTTGATAACACGCGACCCGCGTATGAAAGAACGGAAGAAATACGGCAGGAAGGCTGCACGAAAGAGATTCCAGTATTCAAAGAGATAATCGCATGAAGCGGGTAGCCGTATTAGGCGCAACGGGTTACTCCGGGATAGAACTATTAAGGCTCTTGAGTCTTCATAAGCACGTAACGGTTGTTGCAGCAAGTGCCGACAAGAACGCAGGGCTTCCTCTGGATAACGTTGTACCGTCCTTAAAGGGATTTTATAATCTGACATGCCAGAAGATTGACCAATTATACGATATGGACTTTGACGTCGTTTTTCTTGCCCTTCCGCATGAACAATCAGCTTCTGTTTGCGGGAAGTTTTTGAAGAACAACACCACGGTAATCGATATCAGCGCTGCCTTCCGGTTAAAGGATACAGGCCTTTTCAAAAAATGGTACGGCATCGAGACCACACCGGAACTTTCGAAATCATCGGTTTACGGCCTGCCTGAAATAAAGCGAAAAGAGATAAAAAACGCACGCCTTATTGCAAACCCGGGATGTTATCCAACGGGAGCAATCATCCCTCTGGCACCCTTTCTCAAGAAAGGCTTTATAAAGAACAAGGGGATTATTGTAGATGCAAAAAGCGGGGTTACCGGCGCCGGAAGATCTCCATCACAGGAACTGCATTTTTCTGAAGTAAGCGACGGATTCAGGGCATATAAGCCTGCATCGCACCGCCATATACCTGAGATAGAACAAGAACTATCGGAGATTTCCGCCGGAACAAGCATAACGTTCGTACCCCATCTTGTCCCGATAAACAGGGGGATCTTTACGACAATCTATGCGGTTGCAGCCGAAGATAAAAAATTCTCCCCCCAGGACCTTGAAGAGGTGCTCCTGGAAGCCTACAAAGATGAACCCTTTGTCAGGATCATACGATCACCGGAACTTCCAAATGTGAACGCGGTAAGGGGATCGAACTACATCGACATAGCGGTACGTTTTGAGGAAAGGAATTCAACCATCGTACTTTTTTCTGCACTGGATAATCTTGTAAAGGGCGCCTCCGGACAGGCTATACAGAACATGAACCTTTCGCTCGGTTTTGACGAAACAACGGGACTTACACTTCCGGCTGTATTCCCCTAATCTTATTCTATATCGCTTTCTTCTTCGTTGTTCCCTGCAGTAAATATGTCTTTTTCGCTCTCGAGAGACTGCTTTAAGGCTTCTTCTTTCTCTACATTGGAAACACAATCTATGCACAGTTTTGCAAACGGCAGTATCTTCAACCGTGCAACAGGTATCTCCTCTCCGCATTCTTCGCATATACCGTACGTGTTGTTATCTATCTTTGCCAGCGCTTCATCAATCTGCTTTAACTTTTTTGTGTCCATGGTCGTCAGCAGATATTCATATTCCCGGTTCCTGTCTGCAGCTATAGCGTCGAGGTCCTCTATTTCCACGCTTTTTTCTTCTTCGAGCGTAGTTTTCTTCTTGGAAAGCTCGGTGATGATGTCCATCCTCATTTTTTGAAGCATCTTCTTTATTTGCTCATACTCGATACGCGTTTTCTTCTGCGTGCTTTTTACAGTAGCCGCCTTTTTCGTCTTTACTACTTTCCGGGGTTCAGCCTGCTTCAAGATCCTTGAACTGGTTGCCGCGGTTCCCTTCTTTACTTTGCCCTTCTTTACTCTGCCTTTCTTTTTTAAAGAAACCTTTTGTTTTTTAACCGGTCCGGTCTTTTTAATTTTTTTGTTTTTCTTTTTTGGGGCTGCCATATGAGCTCCTTTTTTCTTTAGTAATACTTTTATCAAATCGAGCATAAATCTTCTTTCATGTAAAACCATCCTTGTCACAGCACCTGACCGCAAGTTACAATATTAATACCTGTTTTATTAAAAACAAGCGGTCATGGAGTGCATTATTTTTTGCCCTTATGTTACTTATTGGCCATGGCATGCAATACAGACTTTGTCTTTGTTCATGTTGAGACTCGACCGGAAATCGGCAGGGTGCGGATTGCCGCCGATACCACCCACCTTGTGACACTGTATACAGACTGCGTCCGTACCTCCGCTGTGACACGCTGCACAAGTATTAATATTTTGCCGTGCCAGCCGCCCGTGGAATTGCGGCGATGCTGTATTGAATAAGAAGTCTGTTCCGGCCGGATGCGGCGATGCGGCATTTGATGAAGTATCTGCGACAACTGTCATAATACCAAT
>JAMDCL010000088.1:0-2532 GCA_023489065.1 Deltaproteobacteria bacterium
CCCTGTTCCTTTACCGACAGGCTTGGTCGTAAAAAACGGCGTGAATATTTTTGCGAGATATTCATCCGGGATACCAATGCCTTCATCCGTTATCTCGAGCTCCACATGGTCTTTATCGAAAATTCTGGTCGAGATAATAATGTTCCCCTTCTTATCACCCATTGCGTCCCGTGCATTCGAAATCAGGTTGACCAGCAATTGTTCTATTGCATCCGGGATACCCTGAATATTCGGCAATTTTGTGTCCAGTTTTCTGACAAGTTCGATGCCGGATATTCTTAACTCGTACTCCCATAATGCTGAAACCGACACAACAATGTCATTCACGTTAACATTTCTGAACTCCGGTTTTGTCTGTCGTACGGACAACATAAGCTTTCTTGCCGATTCGTTCAGTTTATCGACACCGAGTTTTATCTTTTCAAGCCTATCATTGTTGACATCGACACCTTTGTCACGTAATTCCTTCATCAGCAATTCTACCTGGCCGGATATTGCCGAAATCGGACTGCTGAACTGGTGGGTGATACTCGCTATAACCTGGCCCATATGGGCAAGCTTGTCCGAATGATAGAGAATGCCTTTCATTTCCTCCAGTTTGTTCTTCGAGCGTTCGAGTTCTATCGTGAAATCCTCGAGCTTTGCATAGGATAGCTGCAGTTCGCTCAGGACGGAGTTCATTTCCTGATAATGCTCCTCTATCTCTTTCTTTTGATTCAGTGTTTCCGTATAGAGGCGGTTGTTTACAATGCTGACACCTATCTGTGAGGCGAATCTTTCCAGTAACTCTTTATTGTCCCCATCCACATAACTTGACTCGGATTCCGCCTCCAGAACACCGATTGCATCTCCAAACACTACAATAGGTGTAACGATGTATGTTTTGTTTCCTGTTAACTGCTGTATATTGGCTGCAATTTCTTTCGTTACTCCCGGAGCAACACCGGTAAGAATATCCCATGCATCATGAGTAATGAGGGTTGTCATTTCTTTTATAGATCGAACAACGATGTTATCATCGTTTGACATGGGTAAACGCATGTTCTTCAGGTCATATCCGAATAAGTTGTTTGCCTGTTCTATTACTTTTTCTTTTTCGCCGATCTTCGGATTATGGGCATTCATATACAGTTCTGTTTTCTCGCTGTTTAATAATATGATGGCATTGTACCGGTACCCGAGTATATCGCTAATCAAAGTCGTTGAATCATCTAAAAAGCTGTTCAGGGGTTCGAGTTTCCTGAACTTATCCATGACCGTCAATAAGAAGTCCAGTTTTTTCCTGTCGGAGAACATCTTTTTCGAGGCAGCACTCAACTTGCGGTTTACAACGACAAGTATCATAGAGATCAGGATAAAGATGGATACATCGATGAGAATAAAATCGACCCTGGTCAGTTTCACGCCGGCTATAACACGGGTGATATCGCTGTTTATAAAAAGAAAGCTGCCCTGGCGCAATAAAAGGTTCACGTATGATGACAGAGAATATAAAAGGGTATCGATAAAAAAGAAAACAACGGTAAGCGAGGCATTGCCCAGCAAACCTACGCCCATTATCTGCAATAAAAAGACAATAAAGAAAGGACTGCGGAACCCCCCTGTCAAAAAGACCGCGAACGACGTAATGGCCGCATCGATGAGCGCCATAACTACGCCGATGACCTGTCTGATTTTAATAATTCTGAAAAAGAAATCGCCGAGGATATTGATAGAGAATGCTATGGCTGAAGCGAGTAAAAAATATTCATAAATGATGGTCTGATGCCTGAAGAAAATCAATACAAGGAATACTGCTATAGGATAGGATAAATACCGGGCTTTTATTGCCCATTTCGCTAATTGCTCTTCATACGTGTATCCCTCTATTTTTAATAACGACAAAATTCCCCTCACTCATATATGAGGAAATTAAAGGAATGTGATGGGGCTTGTGCCCATCACAACAAAATACAATTACTTAGCTACCGTTTTTTTTAGTAAACTGCCGGCCTTGAATTTCGGTACCCGTTTTGCCGGTATCTTTATCTTTGCCTTTGTCTGAGGATTGATACCTTCCCTTGCCGCCCTTTTGGTAACCAGAAACGTACCGAATCCCGGCAAGGTCAGTTTGTCTCCCTTTTTCAATAATGCCATTAAATGCTTAATAAAAGCGTTCAGGATTACCTCAGCTTTTGCCTTTGAAACCTCCGCTTCGTCGGATAGTTTTTTGACTAAATCCGCTTTCGTCATATACCCTCCTTTACTTTATGAGATATTTGCGTTCATAGCAGATACAGCATGCAAGTCAAGAAGATTTTTTCTTGATTTCTGTGCGTAAGGTACACTGCAAGCATGAATCAATTTACAATAAGATAAAAAAGTATTAAGAAACATTTTAAATGGCATTTCATACAAACACTACAGAGGAAACGAGCATAGATGCCCAGCTCAGTCTGCTTGAGGCACGCATAAGGGATCTGAAATTTGACTATGACAGATACTTCACCAAAGATATCAAATTGGAACCGGTGCGGAAGCGCGAGGACGTAG
>JAMDCL010000088.1:2542-4511 GCA_023489065.1 Deltaproteobacteria bacterium
TTATCCTCATACTCCACTTTAAACTCAGCAAGATCCAGTTCCTCAAGGTGAGCCAGAAATTTACCTATGAAAATATCATATCAAGATTTATATCGCTGAAAGCCTTCTGGGATAAACGCCTTCGGCTGTTCGAGTCCGCACTCATAAAAAAAGCCGGTGAGCCAAAGCCCGCATCTGCCCCCGGACAAACGGACGGCTATCAGCAGGTTTACCATGATTATGTCAGTCTTGTTACATCCCTGAATCCATCTGCAAAGATAAATTCGTATGAAAGTATTAAGAAGACCCTCGAATCAAAGCGGAATGAATTGCTTTCGCAATACAAATGCAAGGATGTTGAGTTTAAAGTGGAGTATGAGGATAAAAAACTGAAATTCAAAGCAGTGCCGAAGTATTGAAACTGCCATGCTTAAACGACAGGAGCGGGTACAATCGCCGAAACATCTGAGCATTTTTATAAAAACTCCGGCCGAGATGATGCACCTGGCGGACACTATCGCCAAAGCTTTACCCGCGGGGACTTTTATCGGTCTCATAGGAGAGCTCGGTGCAGGCAAAACCACCTTTGTAAAAGGGTTTGCCGCGGCACAGAAAATACAAAAAGATACGGTTACAAGTCCTACCTTTACCATCATAAACGAATATAACGGCACGGTCCCGGTATTCCATGCAGACCTCTATAGAATCGGCTCGGATGATGAATTAGCCAGAACGGGCATTTATGATTTAGCCGCGGATAAAGGCTTCCTTTTGGTAGAATGGCCAGAAAAGTTTAAATCTCTTGCAAATTATCTTGATTTGTTCTTAATTTTCAGTATTAAAAAAGGCGGCAGATCGATACTCATAAAAGGTAAAAAAGAGATATTGCGTGAAATAGAAAAAAGTAAAATATTCAAGAGAGGTAGAAATTATGGCATTAGTGGTTAAAAAATTCGGCGGCACATCGGTAGGCGATATAGATAAAATCAAAAAAAGTAGCAAGAAAGGTTGCAAAAGCAAAGGACAAAGGGGATGATCTCATCGTTGTTGTTTCCGCTATGTCGGGCGAGACCAACAAACTCGTAGATTACACGAATAAGACGGCTGAGATACCCGATCTGAGAGAGTATGATGTCGTTGTTTCAACGGGTGAGCAGGTGACCATCGGCCTTCTCTCCATAGCACTCAATGCTATGGGATATAAGGCGAAATCCTTTCTCGGTTTTCAGATACCCATAATAACGGATTCCGCTTATTCAAAGAGCCGTATCCTGAAAATTGAGGATACCAAAATACGAAAGGCGTTAAAGGAAGGCTCGATTGTCGTGGTCGCGGGTTTTCAGGGTATTGATGAGAAAGGAAACATAACAACCCTCGGCAGAGGCGGTTCGGACACGACTGCGGTTGCTCTTGCAGCAGCCCTCAAAGCGGACGTATGCGAGATATACACGGATGTAGACGGCGTCTACACCACGGATCCCAATATTGTGCCGGAGGCAAGAAGACTTGATAAGATTTCCTTCGAAGAAATGCTTGAAATGGCAAGCCTTGGCGCAAAGGTTCTGCAAACCAGGTCCGTAGAATTTGCAATGAAATACAAGGTCCCAGTAATGGTAAAATCTACCTTCACAGACAGTGGAGGAACATTGGTAACGGAGGATAAAGATATGGAAGAAGCAGTAGTTTCCGGTATAGCGTATGACAAAAATGAGGCAAAGATAACCCTGGTACAGATACCCGACAAGCCGGGTATTGCATCAAAGCTCTTTAAGCCATTAACCGATGCGAATATAAATGTGGACATGATCGTTCAAAACATCAGCACCGAGGGCAATACGGACCTGACGTTTACCGTGGCCAAGAGCGACTTCAAGCGTGCAATGGAGATAATAAAAGATATTGCCAAGGACATCAATGCCAAAAATGTGGTGTCCGATCAGAGCATAGCAAAGATCTCTATCATAGGTGCTGATGTTTTGAACGATCATGT
>JAMDCL010000088.1:4521-7824 GCA_023489065.1 Deltaproteobacteria bacterium
GCACTTGCAAAGGAAAACATAAACATACAGATGATCAGCACCTCGGAAATAAAGATATCCTGCGTTATAGAGGCAAAATATACGGAACTTGCAGTAAGGGTGTTACACGAGGCGTTCGGACTTGACAAAGCAAAGTAGTATAAAAGAGCGCATCAACTCGGCATTGCGAGAACTGCATCGGGCCCTTTCTTCAAAGGTATACCCTTGCCGGCAGGGACATGGTACCGATCTATGGTGACCTCAAAAAAGATAGAAATTTACGATACTGTTTTAAGGGACGGATCCCAGTCTGAACGCGTCAACTTTTCCGTAGAGGATAAGCTCATCATCCTCAATGCTCTTGACGAGATCGGTATTGCCTATGTGGAAGGCGGATGGCCAGGCTCGAATCCGAGGGATATCGAGTTTTTTAAAAAAGCTTCTGCCGTAAAACTGAAAAGAACACATCTTACCGCATTCGGGAGCACAAGGAAAAAAGGCATAACCGCTGCAAACGATCCAAACCTCAGGGCAATCGTCACATCCGGCGTGGACTATGCAACGATATTCGGTAAGAGCTGGGACCTCCATGTGAGGGACGCACTTCGCATCTCGCTCGACGAAAACCTTGAACTTATATTCGATTCCGTAAAATTTTTAAAAAGGCACATGAACGGCGTTATCTATGATGCCGAGCACTTTTTCGACGGTTACAAAAATAACAAGGATTACGCGCTGAATACCATTCTCGCGGCTGAACAGGGCGGCGCCGATCGCATCGTGCTTGCCGATACAAACGGCGGAACCATGCCGTGGGACATAGAACGTATCATTGAAGATGTCAAAACACTCATAAACCCCGATAAGCTCGGTATCCATCTGCATAATGATTCTGAAACGGCGGTTGCGAGCACGCTGCTTGCGGTAACCCGGGGCGTTCGTCATATACAGGGTACGATCAACGGCTATGGGGAACGATGCGGCAACGCAAACCTGTGTTCCATCATTCCCCCGTTGCAATTGAAGATGGGCTTTACCGTTCTCGGAGAAAATATCAGGCGTTTGAAGGAGATTTCAAGGCTTGTGGATGAACTTGCAAACCTGCCGCCGAACCAATACCTGCCCTACGTCGGAGACAGTGCCTTTGCACACAAGGCCGGCGTTCATGTGGATGCCATCGTAAAAAACACAAAGACCTACGAACACATCAACCCTGCACTTGTGGGTAATAGCAGGCGCATCCTTGTGTCCGACCTTTCCGGCAAAGCCAATGTTTTGATGAAGTCCAAAGAGCTCGGTATAAAACTTTACGATGCCGCGGATGCATCCCGTATCGTCAAAACGATAAAAGAGCTTGAAAACAAAGGGTATCAGTACGAAGCTGCCGAAGCGTCTCTGGAACTGCTCATCAATAAATCCATGAACAGGAACAGAAAGTTTTTCAGACTCGTGGGCTTCAGGGTCATAGACGAAAAAAGGAAAGAGGATGAACCGCCCATCGCGGAAGCAACCATTATGCTCGAGGTCGACGGAAAGCTCGAGCACACGGCTGCAATGGGCAACGGACCGGTCAACGCTCTGGACAACGCCCTGAGAAAAGCCCTTGAGAAGTTTTACCCCGAGCTGAGAAATATCAAATTGCTGGATTTCAAAGTCAGGGTCATATCTTCCGGCAAAGGGACCGATGCGTCCGTTCGGGTACTCATAGAGTCCGGGGATGGTACAAACAGGTGGGGTACGGTCGGGGTATCTCAGAATATTATCGAGGCAAGCTGGATCGCGCTTGTCGACAGCATAAACTACAGACTCTTAAAATATAAGAAATCAAAAGACTGATCTGAGGGAGCAGCATGGACAACAGGTTTCAATCAATCCGTGGGTTCAATGATATATTCTTCCCTGAAAGCTACAAACTACAATCCATAGAAGATACAGCGGTACGGTATTTCAATCTTTACAATTTCAGGGAGATCCGTACACCCTTGCTCGAAAAAACGGATTTATTTGTGAGAAGCATCGGTACCGGTACGGATATCGTGGAAAAGGAAATGTATACTTTCGAAGATTCAGGGGGAGAATCACTCTCGTTGAGACCGGAAGGGACCGCTTCGGCAGTAAGGGCATACCTTGAGCACAGTATCGACAAACAGGATCCCGTACAGAAGTGGTTTTACCGGGGACCGATGTTCAGGCACGAACGGCCGCAGAAGGGAAGATTCAGGCAATTCTACCAGGCAGGGTGTGAAAGCCTCGGCATTGCCGATCCCTTTATAGACGTAGAGATTATAAAACTCGCAGACACGATCATCAATGCGCTGCCGGTCAGGGGTATAACCATACGGATTAACTCTATCGGATGTCCGGAATGCAGGCCCGGTTACATAAAGGTATTGAAATCCTATCTCAGTACCATAAAAGAAAGCCTGTGTGATGATTGCAAAAGGAGGATCGATACAAATCCCCTCCGGGTTTTGGATTGCAAAAAACAGGGTTGCATTGCAGCTACGGCAAATGCTCCGAAAACTATCGATTACCTCTGCGGTGATTGTTCGGCACATTTCAATACCGTGAAAACCGGCCTGGACGGTCTCAGACTGTCCTTTCTCATAGACCCGCGGCTTGTGCGCGGGCTCGATTATTATTCGAGAACCGTATTCGAGTTTACCGCTGAAGATGCCGGGGCACAGAATGCTGTTCTTGCTGGTGGGAGGTACGACTACCTCGTTGAACTGTTCGGCGGCACACACACCCCTGCGATCGGCTTTGCCATGGGAATAGAACGTATTGCAGGACTGATAGATATGCCCTCAACTCAAGGCCCCGATGTTTTCATCATACCGCTCACGGAAGAGAGCAAGCAAAAGGCGCTTGCGATCGCGCTCCTCCTGAGACAGGCCGGCAAAACCTGTGAAACAGGATTCGGGGAAAAAACGCTCAAGAGCATGATGCGGCGTGCGGACAAACTGCAGTCTTTTTCGGTTGCCATCATAGGAAATGATGAATTGAAAGAGGGATATGTAACGCTGAAGCGCCTGTCCGACGGGCATCAGGAAAAAATAAAAGATGCCGACATCGTCAATGCCGTTCAAAGCATAAAAGCCTGATCTTTTTTATCGAAGAAAGGGTTTTCCCGTCATGCAATACTTTGAATTTATTGCTTGCAAATTTTATTTAGTCATAGATAATAAAAGCAGTTTTTTCGTTTCCGTATCTTGGAGGAGTTTGACGTGGAAAAGAAGATCGCTGTGATCGGCGCCGGAAGCTGGGGAACAGCCCTGTCGCAGGCGCTGGCAGGAGAGGAGTATGCTGTATCGCTCTGGACCA
>JAMDCL010000056.1 GCA_023489065.1 Deltaproteobacteria bacterium
GTTAATCGTGTAAGGTTTCTTCAACAACCCCTGCCTTAAAGGCTTACCTCGTTGAGGGTGTTCAGTATCTTGTCCACCTTTGTTATAGCTTCTTGTTTAAATTTCAAAAGCTCCTCCTTTTCCCGTTCCATGTCCTCTACCTTTGTTTTTAGAGAACTGTTTTCTTCCTTCAATGCCGTATACTTATCTATGAGATCACTGATTTTATGCTCCAGCTCGTTAACCTTCTCGATTTCCATTTTCCGCTCCTTTTTTATAGTTTTTAGGTATACAATTATCCATAATACGCTCTAATGAATAATGCAAGTGCAAAAGAAAAAAACATCAAAGTGCTATTCTATTGACAGGTTTACGATGTTTTAAATATATAAGTTATATTTAAAAATATAGGAGGTAAGTATGATGAAAAGGTTGGGACTGACTGCAACGGCGTTTCTGCTCATGGTGGGCATCGCCTCTGCGGCAAGCTATAATGGCATGTTGAAGGGCTGGGTGCATCCCGGCGCCGAGACGATAAAAGAAAACGGCTATCAGGGTGCACAGACATGCGCAATGTGCCACCCTGATGCGTTGAGCGAGATAACACAGACCGTACACTGGCACATGGCGACACCAATCAGGAACGTGCAGGGGTTGCCCGACGGTTCATGGTGGGGCATGCTGAACAGGGAATGCGCACTCGCGGGTTCTCTGACGATTTCCAACTGGACTGCCTCTACAAACGGTCATGCTACGGTACAGGCTGCAGGATGCGGCGTATGTCATATCGGGAGCCTGCCGATGCCCCCGCTGCCTCCGGGTGCTCCGGCGACAGAGGCTCAGGCGAATACCGTGGATTGTCTTGTATGCCATGCAAAAGACTACAACTGGAAGGACAGAGCAACCCTGGTTACGGATGCGACCGGTACACACTGGGGAGAAGACAAATCCCTGAAAGCGGCACTGAGTATAACAAAGGTTCCTACCAACGAGGCTTGTCTGAGATGCCACGAACATGCATTTTCCTATGATTACAAGAGAGGAACGCCCTACACACCCCAAACCGATGTGCATGCAAAGGCCGGACTTGACTGTATCACCTGTCATGTGACGGAGCATCACCTGATGCCCAAGGGACAGTATGAATCCGACATGGCTGCAAACGATCTGCCGAATGTAAAGGTCACGTGCTCGAATTGTCATGGTGATACACCGCACCGGGGCAAGGTCGGAAAGGTTTTGAATGAACATATCGCAAAAATAGCATGTCAGACATGTCATATACCTGTTGTGTCCGGTATTTCATACGAAAACTGGGGTAAACCCGTGTTGGATACCATTTACGGCAAATACAGCGAGCTTTCAAAATATGACAAGATCCCGTCTATCAAGGGCATTTATGTGCCAACGGTAAAAATAACGATGGGCTATCCTGACTATATCTGGAGGGTCGCGAATACAAAGACCCAGGAGAATGTCCAGAGCTGGATGGCATTCCAAATATCGAATATAAAATCACCCGGTGCAAAGATTTACCCGGTACGGGGATTGACCCAGGTACTGCTGTTCGATAAGAAGCTCAAGATGTGGCAGGAGCCCGGCATGGGCTTCCTCAAAGACAACCCTCAAATGGCGAACTTCCCGGCGCTTCTCGCACCAAACAGGGAGGTTTACAACAAGACGGGTGATGTCAAGGCAGCATTGGATGCGGGTATGAAGCCGTTCGAAGCAATGGGCTTTACCTGGAGCGGCGAGTGGATGGCGATGCAGGTCCCGGGTACATCCTACGTATCGGTGAACCATGCGATAAAGAAGATAGGACTTTCCTGCAACAAGTGTCACTCTGCACACGGCGTCATGGATTTCAAGTCGCTCGGGTATACACCGGAACAGATCAAGAAGCTTGAAAAGCCGCAATAAGACAGCATCATTTCCGGAATCTGACTAACAAAAATCAAAGGGGGCATGTACATCATGCCCCCCTTCTTTTATCCGAATATCGATACTAATGGGCAATCAATGAAGAGATCCTGTCCAGGATAACATCCGCCAGATCGGATTTGCGCATCAGGGGGAAGTCTTCCGCTGTCCCGTCCCTGTTGATAATCACCACTTTGTTCGTATCAGCTTCAAACCCGCTGTTCTTCTCGGTAACATTGTTGGCAACGATCATGTCCATGTTCTTTTGTCTGAGCTTTTCCCGCGCATACTGTTCCACATTCTCAGTTTCGGCGGCAAACCCCACGATTATTCTGTCCTCTTTGTTTTTTGCCACAGCAGACAGGATATCTTTCGTCCTGTCAAGACTGATGTCGAGGTGCTCCGATGTCTTTTTTATCTTTTGCGGGCTCGTTTTTGAGGGGGTAAAATCGGAAACAGCACTCGACATGATAATGCAGTCAGTCTTCTTAAAGAAGCTGTTTATTTTCTCGAACATCTGGTGTGCAGATTCGACCTCGATAAAATGAACACCGTACGGCGGCTTGATATTTACCTTACCGGAAACAAGTGTTACATCGGCACCCCTCATCCTCGCGGCCTTCGCAAGGGCATAACCCATTTTTCCTGAGGACGGGTTGGATATGAACCGGATCGGGTCGAGGTATTCACGGGTCGGTCCGGCAGATACGAGGATATGCCTGCCCTGGAAATCCTTTTTCGTCAGCAGCAATTCTATCTCTTCGACGATCTGGTCCGGCTCGGCGAGCCTTCCCTTCCCTTCGTATCCGCACGCAAGCCAGCCCTCGTTCGGCTCTATAAAATGATACCCGTATTGTTTGAGCCGTGCGATATTGTCCCGGACAATGCGGTTCTCGTACATGTGGACATTCATGGACGGGGCAATAAGAACGGGTTTTGTCATGGCGAGCATCATCGTTGTCAGAAGATCGTCTGCGATGCCGTGAGCGACCTTACCGATAAAATTCGCGGTTGCCGGTGCAACAACGGCCAAAGAAGCATCGTCGGGCAATGAGATATGTTTGATCTCTACACCGGAAGAGAGATCGAACGTATCCGCAAGCACGGGATTTCCCGACAATGCCTGAAAAGACATCCTTCCGATAAACTTTTCCGCATGTTCGGTCATAACCACGTTCACGACGGCATTTTGTTTTGTCAGCAGCCGAACAAGCTCAAGAGACTTATATGCTGCTATGCCTCCCGTCACGCCGAGTAATATGTTTTTGTTTTCAAGCTTCATTTCTATAAACAGTGTACAAGAGTGGATTGTACAGTCTTTCGTGCCCTACGGTCGTTTCTTCACCGTGTCCGGATAATATTTTCGTAGCATCGGGAAGGGTCAGTATAAATTTCTGAATGCTCGTAAGCAATGTCGCATAGTCGCCGCCGGCTATGTCCGTCCTTCCGATGGATTCCAGGAACAGAAGGTCGCCGACGATAGCAACGCCTTCGACGCTGTTGTACAGCGTTATGCTGCCCGGAGAATGTCCGGGCGTCGCGAACACTTTGAATGCAGAAGGGCCTGCGCTGATACTGCTGTTCTGTCCGAGGAACGACTGTATGTCCGGAGGCGTTATGGGTGGAAACCCGAAAAATACCGCCTGCTCCGAGGCGTGCTGGATAAACGGCAGGTCTTCTTTATTAGCAAGCACCGGGGCCTTGAGCTCGGAACTTACTGAGGCAGCATCTTTGAGATGATCAAAGTGCCCGTGGGTAAGTACGATCTGTTTTATCGTTACACCGTTTTTCCTGACCTCTTGTACCAATCTCTTTCCTTCATCACCGGGATCGACCAGGAAACCTTCTCTGCTGACGGTATCCCACACTATATAGCTGTTTGTCCAGAGCGGCCCGACCGGGACGCACTTTATTTTAAGCATAATTCAATATCTCTTGTACACTGTTTATAGAACTTTCTGTCTCGGCCTGCTGCCTTCCCTCTGCGTAGATCCTCATAACCGGCTCGGTTCCCGACAGCCTTAAGAGGAGCCACGACCCACCCTCCAGTATGAATTTCAGCCCGTCGGTCCTGTCGATCTGCAGGGGCTTGAGTTTATCAATCAATGGCGATGGGTTTGACATCAATGCCTTTGCACGGGCGTGGCCGTTGGTATCGAGTTCTATATCTTTTCTGTCCGCATACAATGTCCCGACCATCTTGTAGATATCTTCGAGGAGAAAACTGACCGTTTTGTTTGTTCTGGCAACCGCCTCAAGCATAAGCAGGCCGGCGATGATCCCGTCCTTCTCTGGCACGTGACCAATAATGGAGAGTCCGCCGCTCTCTTCTCCGCCGAACACGATCTTTTCTTCGGTGAGCAGTTTACCGATGTACTTAAACCCAACCGGCGTTTCGTAAACCTCCCGCTGGTGCTGGCGTGCTATCCGGTCGATAAGATGCGTTGTCGCTATGGACCTTCCGAGACCCCCGTCAAAATCGCGCGTCGAAAGTACATATTCCGACAAAATAGCAAGCACGTAATCAGGCAGTATAAACCTGCCATGTCTGTCTAAAATACCGAATCTGTCTGCATCGCCGTCGGTTGCCATGCCAAGGGCAATGGTTTCATCTTCTGCCATGAGCTTTTTCAATTCAAACAGGTTCGTTTCATTGGGGTCCGGGGCAGCACCGCCAAAGTAGGGGTCCCGTGTTTCATGCAGGGATACATTTTTTATACCGTGTATCTCGCATATTTTTTTGAGATACCCTCTGCCTGCGCCATGCAGGGGATCTATTGCCACCTTTAAATTGGCCCGGGCAATCTCCTTGAAATCAATAAAGTCATTGAGCCGGTCGATATACTCCGGCATCGGATCTACGAACTCTGTCTGCCCGGTATGCTTGTCCGACTGTCCGAACAGGATGTTCTCCGCAAGGTACTGGTTTGCCATGGACTCTATCTGTTTTGTTTCCTCGGGCATGGCCGGCCCCCCCCAGGATGGAGTAAACTTTATACCCGTGTAGAACGGCGGGTTATGGCTTGCGGTGATATTGATGGCGCCGTCCAGTTTATGATGTATGACATAAAAGGATAGCACGGGCGTCGGTGTATCCCTGCTTGTCAACAGTACATCGACCCCGGACATATTCAGCTTTTCCGCAGCATCTTTTGCAAAGGCCTCTCCCATAAATCTGGGGTCATAACCAACGATAAGTCTCGGCGGGGTATTGACGGAATGTGCTTTTACGTAATCCGCTATTGCACGCACGGTTGCCCCGAGTGTTTTGAACGTAAAAGAGTCTGCAATAATACCCCGAAAACCAGATGTTCCAAATTTTATTATGTTCTCCACTGTACCGGGCTGCGCTTTATTGGGATATACTGATTTTATAGCCTTCTGATGCTGCAAAGGTCATTGCATTCGTTGCAATGCTCTGTAAGCCGAGCGTTTTAGCTGCTGTAAGATTAACGGTAAGTTCCAGTCCCTTCGGGGGAGAAATGGGGATTTGAGATGGTTTTGCACCGCCAATTATCTGATTGACGATACCGCATCCCTGACTCCCTATATTGGCGTAGTTCGGGGCAAGGGAAACGAGCGCACCTCTGTCTACCATAATCTTTGATGAAGCAAGGAACGGTATCTTCCGGTCGTTTGTATAGTTCAGGATCGTTGTAAACGCCTGCATGACTGTTATGTCCGGAAGCATCCAGTACGCATCAATACCTTCAGCAAATGCCCGGAGTGCCCTCGTAACGTCATTGGGCGTATCCACCTTTGCCGCTATAAGCCTGAATCCAAGCTGGCTGGAGATTCGCATGGCCTGGGTGATCTCCCCGGCTGTATTTCTCGGATTGTATATCACTCCGACCTTACTCACTGCAGGAACAAGAGCTTTTAATGCACGGAGCTGCGTTTCTACGGGAATGTTCAGTGAAATACCAGTTATGTTATTGATATCCTGAAGGCCTATTTTTTCAGGGCTCTGCACCATGACAAACACTATAGGAATCGATTTGTCTATATAGAGCTTTGCTATCTGAGCAGCAGGTGCGCCGACCGCAAGCACAACAGACGGCTTGCTTTGATTGATCTGTCCTGCGATCTCTGCTCCGCGCGACTGGTTTTCTTCCATATCATACTCTTTTGTACGTACAGCGCTGCAGTTTATCGTAAACCCGGTGATGGCTTCGTTGTAGGGAGCAAGATTGCGTGTTTTTATAATGGCAACATCTGCGGCCCATGTGGATGAAACAAACACAAATGTCATTATTACAGCAAAAAACCTATAAAATAATTTATGTCTGATCATAATTGATTTATTTATATATAATCAGAGATTAATTGTCAACCATAAGAACAAAATAAAATAAATATCGATCTGTAAGTAATCTGTAAGTCAATCTATGCTATAAGCTCTCTATGATCAAAAGGCATGTTTTTGAAGGGGTACATGCAGGAAGGTAAGCATTGATAGGATTAGTGCTTGACAAAATAATTAATATTATTACAAATAAGTGTCATGGAGCTTATGCCAAAACTTCTTAAACAGGTCAGTAGTGTATCAGGGTTAACGGAGCAGGAAAAGTTTGTATTATCGCTTGTTGACGGGAGAACTCCGGTAAAAGAAATTGCAAAGGTGACAGGCTTCGGATTAACCTCGGTAAACAAGATCCTTGAAAAACTGGGCAGCCAGAAGGTGGTTGAGTTTCAACAGAGCCAATCCTCAGAAAGACCCGAAAAGCATACCCAGGGACAATCGCCCGAACAAAAACAAATGGAACAACCGATAAGAGACCTCTACGCAACATACGAGAACGCGGATCCCTATTCCATTCTCGGCGTTGCCGAGAGTGCCACCGCGGAACAGATAAAAGATGCATACTTCGAAAAGACAAAGACATTCCACCCGGACAGCTTTTATGCACGGTCTGTCCCTGCCGAGGACAAGCATTTTCTGGTGGACATATATAAGAAGGTCCAGCAAGCTTACGAAACGCTCAAAAACAAACCGCCTGAAAAAACGCCTGAATCCGTTACCGTGAGGAAGCCCGGGCCGACCGCCGCTCTCCTCAAGGAAAATACCGCTCCCCCGCGGCCGGCTGCGGAAAAAGGGCCGGTACAGCATCTCATAACGGATCAAATAAAAGACCGCGTTAAGAAAGCGACAGCCTACTATAAGCTCGGCATGCAAGCGTTCATGAAGAACGATTATGCCAATGCGTATCTTAATCTGAAACTGGCGAATTCATATAATCCGTATGACCAGGAGTACGTCCATAAGATGCAGGAAGCAGAGCAACATATGAAAGCGGACAGATATGAGGACCTCCTGAAAAAGGCGGATATAAGCAGGGAACTGAACAAGCCCGAGGATGCCATCGGCTATCTGAAATCAGCGCTGGAACTTACCAGTGACAAAAAACAGGTATACTTCAAACTGGCTTCCGTCTTGTACGACTTCAACCAGTCCATGAAAGAGGCCAGAAACTATTGTGAACAGGCCGTGGAGCTTGACCCAAAAAATCCGGATTATCATCTGTTGTTTGCCAGGATATATAATAAAGCAGGGCTCCTGAAGAGTGCTTTGTTTGAGTATGAGCAAACGTTTGCTCTCGGTGTTAGAACAGACGATATTAAGGCTGAAATAAAGAAACTGAAAGGTATGATGAGATAATTATGGGTAAAACAATAGGCATTGATCTCGGTACCACGAACACCTGTGTTGCCGCCATGTTGAACGGAAAACCGTTTGTTATTCCGTCTTCAACAGGC
>JAMDCL010000020.1:0-299 GCA_023489065.1 Deltaproteobacteria bacterium
CCTGAGATCGTGCGATATGAACAGGTAACTCACGCCCTCTTTTTCCTGGATCTCTTTAAAGAGATTCAAAAGCTGTGCCTGGATAGAGATGTCGAGGCTCGACACCGGTTCATCCGCAACAATGAACCTCGGACCTATGGACAGGGCCCGTGCTATACTGATCCTCTGCCTCTGTCCGCCGGAAAATGCGTAGGGATAGGTATCATAAGCAGAGGCAGGCAGTCCGACAAGCTCCAGGAGACGCAAGGCTTTTTCCTTCAGAACTTTCCGTCCTCTCCCTCCAGTACCATGACTACAAC
>JAMDCL010000020.1:318-4653 GCA_023489065.1 Deltaproteobacteria bacterium
TCTTCATTGCCGGCCTGTCTTTATGCACGGCGGCATGCACGATATCGACGCCGTCAAAGAGGATACTGCCGGCTGTCGGCTTGATGAGCAGCAGTGCGGCCCTGCCCAGCGTGGATTTGCCCGAGCCGCTTTCACCGACGAGTCCCAGGGTTTCGTGATCGTTTACAAACAAAGAGACCCCGTCAACTGCCTTTGTAACGGATTGTTTGCGAAAAAGGCCGTGACCTGTATAGTAGACTTTCAGATCCTGTATACGTATAAGAGACATGCGGTATTCATAGCTTGAACCCCGGGATTATGCAAGTCCCGGCTGCTTGAAACTACGGTAATAATTGTTATGTTGATACATAAAAAATAAAAAGGAGATACTGTGCAAAGAACACTTTCAATCGTAAAACCGGACGGAGTCAGGAAACAGGTCGTAGGGAAGGTTATTTCCCTGTTTGAGGAAAAGGGTATAAAGGTCGTCGGTATGAAGATGCTTTCCCTGACCAGGGAAAAGGCAATGGGGTTTTACCGGGTACATAAAGACAGGCCTTTTTTTGGCAGTCTTACAACGTTTATGTCGTCCGGGCCTGTTGTAGTCATGGTACTGGAGGGAGAGGACGCAATCAATAAAGTCAGGACCATCATGGGTGCAACTGACCCGAAAAAGGCTGATAAAGGTACCATCCGGAACATGTTCGCATCAGACATTGAACAGAACATCGTACACGGCTCGGACAGCCCTGAAAGTGCTGCAACCGAGATTCCGTACTTTTTTTCTGAAATGGAGATCAACGGATAAAAGAATACACGTACAGCATCGGAAACGTATGGATAATCGAAGAATGAATGCTTGCCAGGTGAAATCGGCGGAAAGCAACACTATATTCATGGTATGAACAGGATCGACATAAAAACCCTTTCTCAAAAAGACCTCGGGCAGGCGCTCAAACAGTTGGGCTTGCCTGCCTACAGTGCACAGCAGATATTCATATGGCTCTATAGTAAGCATGTTTCCGATTTCGGACAGATGACAAACCTGTCCCTGCAATCGCGGCGCCTGCTCGCAGAGCAGTTCGAGATCCCTTCTTTCACCATACACCAGAAAAAAATCAGCCGTGACCACACAACGAAGTATCAATTCATTCTGAATGACGGCTCTGCAGTAGAATCCGTACTCATACCCATGGGCAGATGGCATACGCTGTGCGTGTCCTCGCAGGCTGGCTGCGCTCTGGGGTGTAAGTTCTGCCTCACCGGAATAAAAGGGTTCAAACGCAACCTCAGTGTCTCGGAGATTACGGAGCAGCTCGCTGCCGTGCAGGCTGAAAACCGGGACACACCGATATCACACATTGTGTTCATGGGGATGGGAGAGCCCTTTGCGAATTACGACAACACGCTGAAGGCTATAGACATCCTGACGTCTGAATACGGGTACCGGTACTCGCAGCGCAGGATCACCGTATCAACAGCAGGGCTTGTTCCGCAGATCAAACGGTTTATCGGAGAATCCAAAGCAAACCTCGCCGTGTCCCTGAACGCACTGTACGATGATACGAGGACTGCCCTCATGCCCATCAATGCGAGATACCCTCTGGAAAAGCTGATGGCTGTCCTGAAAGATTATCATCAGAAAAGAAAGGGCTGGGTCACCTTTGAGTACGTCATGATTAAAGATATCAATGACGGGATAGCACATGCTATACAACTCGCAAAGCTGCTCAAGGAATTTCCCTTCAAGGTAAATCTGATACCCTTTAATGAACACTGGGGCTCTGACTATAAACGGCCCGATGAGGAGCATATCCGGGCATTTCAGGAATACCTGGTAAACCACACGATCGCATGCATGGTCAGGACCACGCACGGTGAGGAGATCGAGGCTGCATGCGGACAACTGGGAGGCATTAAAATTCCACAGGAGGATGTCCAATGAAGATAACTATTCTGGACCTCAATTTTTTTCAATCGGAGTCAATCGCAAGCTTCCTGATAGAGACCGGCGACGGACCGGTCCTGATCGAGACGGGACCGGACACTACCTATAACAATCTTACGGGATTGCTGAAAAGATCCGGTTATGCGCCGAAGGATATACGCGGTGTTTTTGTGAGTCATATCCATCTCTGAGTCATATCCATCTCGACCATGCCGGTGCAGCATGGCACTTTGCGGATGAAGGCGCAACCGTATACGTCCACGCAAACGGTGCACGGCACATGGCGGATCCCTCGAAACTGTTCGCATCGGCAAAGCAGATCTACAAAGACGACATGGACAGGCTGTGGGGACAGCTCAAACCCATTCCCCAGGACCGCATCCACCCGACCGGAGACGGAGAAAAGATCACCATAGGGGGCGTTACCATTCAGGCATTTGCAACCCCGGGACACGCGTCCCATCACAATGTATATCTTATCGACGGAATGATGTTTACCGGCGATGTCGGAGGCATCCGCATCAAGGACGGACCCATCTTTGCACCAACACCCCCGCCGGATATCAACGTGGAGGTCTGGCAGCAGTCCCTCCGGAAGATGCGCGAGATAGGTCCGTCGTCCCTTTATCTTACCCATTTCGGCGTGTTCAACGATGTCAGGGAACACCTGAAACTGCTCGAGGACATGCTTCTGCAATGGACGGCCTGGATCGGGGACAGGTTGAAGCGGGGCAATCCCGACGATGAGATCGTAAAAGAGTTCGAAGCCTATTTTAAAGACCTCATCCGGAACAGAAATACCGACCAGGGGCTTTTCGAGCGTTACGAACTTGCCGATCCGGCGTACATGAATGCGCCGGGACTTATCCGCTACTGGAGAAAGTTCAGAGGCATCTAAACGGCTTACCAGGTGATGTCCAGACCTGACCTCCGTATGTGCTGTCGCAGATTGTTTAAAGTTGTCTGCTGTGCACAGGTATTCACGGGTTAAAAAAGAAAGTCCGGTTCTTCTTTTTGAACGTGTTTTTTTACTGCTTCGGCAATGGCCTGTTCGTGGACCGGTTTGTGTATGATAGCATCACACCCAGCCTGAGTAAACCGCTCAATCTCCTGCTTCGTGCACGGCGCAGAAAGGGCGATTACCGGGACATGATGGGTACGGACACTCGTTTTGAAGAGCTTTGTAAGCGTGGTGCCGTCAATCCCGGACAATGACATATCAACCACTATCAGGTCGGGGATATTGTCATTGATAATCCTCATGGCTGACAGTCCGTTGCAGGCCTCCAATACAACACACTTGTATGATTCGAGTATGCCCTTGATGAGCCTCGCATGCCTTACATCGTCTTCAACAACAAGCACCTTGATCATACACTCCTCCTTGAACCGGACATCGGTCCATACCTGCATCACGTTTTTATCATGCAATACCTTACAGATCACTTACAGGGTTATGGAAACGGTGAAAATGCAGATGCAACCGCTGGAAGGAAGGCTTGGATGAACTCAGTTTTTTCTACCGGGGCTTCCGGGACAACCTCTGTGCGCCCCATGACAGCCCAGCGCACAGCAGGACCATGATGAACAGCCACAGGTATGCAACGTGGTGTACCAAAAAGAAGATGGTAGACCGGTGCAGTGTTATAATAAAAGGAACACACAATCCCAGAGCAAAAACAAACGCAAGGACCTTCATGCCGGAGTGTGTGTTTTTGAACAGCTTGATCAAGGCCCGGTATGCTGCGAGTATGAACAGAATATCTGCAGCCGCACTGAGCAGCAAGATACCCATAACAGCTATGCCTTCGATACTCAGCCAATGCATGTCAACCGCCAAGACCACTCTTCGCCGCACCGACGATTGATGCGAATGACCTGATACCGGCAACGGTTAGGTAATCATGCAGATCCGCGGCAAGCTTTGCCGTAATCTCCGGGTTTATGAAGTTCGCAGTTCCTGTCTGTATTGCCGCCGCACCGGCAAATGCATACTCCATGATGTCCTCCGCGGTCGATATTCCGCCGACACCGATGATCGGTATATTGATCTTACCGAAGCTATCGTAAACAAGTTTTAATGTTATGGGTTTGATCGCAGGTCCGGACAATCCTCCTGTTTTTGCTCCGAGAAACGGCTTTCTGCTCTTTATGTCTATCGCCATTGCGGGATAGGTGTTTGCGATACTCACGGCATCAGCCCCTCCTTTTTGCGCAGCAACTGCCACATCAACGATGCTCGTCACCATGGGCGACAACTTAACGATGAGAGGCTTATTCGTTACGTCCCGTACCTTCTGAGTAATGGTCTGCACAACCAGCGGGTCTTTCCCGAACTCCGCTCCCCCTGCCTTTACGTTCGGACAGGATATGTTCAGTTCGATGCCGTCTATCCGTTTTATCCTGTT
>JAMDCL010000020.1:4663-7252 GCA_023489065.1 Deltaproteobacteria bacterium
AGCCCCTTCGTTACAAAACCACCGATGCTCCCGAGGGAGATAAATTTTTTATACTCCGCTCCGTAACCAAAGGTACCGGAAGCGCCGATAATGGGGTTCTTGAGAACCATACTCCCGATTTTTACCTGTAATAATTTTTTATTCATGTCTTTTTACCGCTGCGATTTTGCATCATTGACCAATAAAATGCAACAAGAAGGGTTGCATCATTGCCCGAGCTTTTATTGACGCTTGCACCGCGGGTCTGATAGACGTAAGTTTATCATGGAGCAGGATACAGACAGCATAACAGGCCTTTCATCCTCTGAGGCCTTGCAAAGGCTGAAGCAGGGCGGTTACAATGAACTCCCGTCGTCAAAACGGAGGAGCATCTTGCGGATAGCCTTCGATGTCGTAAAGGAACCCATGCTCCTTTTATTGGTGGCATGCGGTACGCTCTACTTCGCCATCGGTGATATAAAAGAAGCGGTTATCCTGGTCAGCTTTGTGTTCGTGGTTATCGGCATCACCCTTTATCAGGAACGGAAAACCGAAAGGGCGCTCGAGGCACTCCGTGACCTCTCCAGTCCGAGGGCCATGGTCATACGGGACAACAGGCACTTACGGATCCCGGGCAGGGAGGTAGTGACCGGTGACATCGTCATAGTATCCGAGGGCGATCGCGTACCCGCGGATGGCGTGCTGCTCAACGCCAATAATATTACCGTTGATGAGTCGCTTTTGACCGGGGAATCGGTCCCGGTACGCAAATCATGCTGGGATGGAAAACAGGAGATGGGCAATCCCGGAGGAGACGACCTGCCGTTCATATACTCGGGCACTCTTATCGTACAGGGCCAGGGTACAGCCAGGGTCCTGAAAACAGGGCTCAACACCGAGCTCGGCAAAATAGGCAAGATACTGCAGGTCCTGGAACCCGAGGAAACCCTTCTCCATAAAGAGGTGCGAAGGCTCGTGCGTAACTTTACGATCTTTGCGGTTACTCTCTCGGCCCTTGTCATAGTCGTCTACGGCATTACGCGGGCGAACTGGTCCAACGGATTTCTCGCGGGACTTACCCTCGCTATGGCTATATTCCCCGAGGAGTTTCCCGTTGTTCTTACCATTTTCCTCGCACTCGGTGCATGGCGGATCTCGAAAGAGCACGTTCTTACCCGCAGGGTATCTGCCATCGAGACCCTCGGTGCCGCGACCGTACTCTGCGTGGACAAAACGGGCACGCTGACACAGAACAGGATGTCCGTGGAAAAATTATTCTGCAATAACGAATTCTACGATCTTCCCCGGGACCATACCAAACCGTTGCCCGAGAACTTCCACCAGCTCCTTGAATTTGCGATCCTTTCAAGTCAAAGCGATCCCAGGGACCCTATGGAAAGCGCCCTGAAGGGCCTTGGCAATGAACTGCTGTCTCATACGGAACACCTGCATACGGACTGGAACATGGAACATGAATATCCTCTTTCAAAGGAGCTTCTTGCAATGTCCAGGGTATGGAAATCCGCGGACGGCAAGGATTATGTCATAGCTGCCAAAGGCGCTCCCGAGGCAATAGCGGACCTATGCCACATGAGCCCGGAAGAAAAACAGCACCTCTCGGATCAGGTAAGCATCATGGCCGGAGAAGGCCTGCGCGTGCTCGGCATAGCCAAGGCGTATTTCAGTCTGCATAACCTGCCGAGGATCCAGCATGACTTTGATTTCCAGTTCATCGGCCTTACCGGGTTTGCGGACCCCATCAGGCCTTCCGTTCCCGGGGCGCTGCAGGAATGTTACGGTGCAGGCATACGCGTGATTATGATAACGGGCGACTATCCGGTTACCGCAAAAAGCATAGCGGCACAGATCGGACTCAGCGGTGCTGACGACGTAATCACGGGACAGGAGCTTGATACCCTGCGTGACGAAGAACTGAGGAAACGGCTAAAGACCGTGAACATCTTTGCGCGGGTTGTGCCGGAACAAAAATTGCGCATCGTCGATGCACTGAAGTCGAACGGCGAGATCGTCGCCATGACCGGTGACGGTGTCAATGATGCACCTGCACTCAAGTCCGCTCACATCGGCATAGCTATGGGAGCGCGGGGAACGGACGTTGCCAGAGAAGCTGCATCTCTCGTGCTGCTCGATGACGATTTCTCCTCAATCGTAAAGTCCGTGAGAATGGGCAGGCGGATTTACGACAATCTGAAAAAGGCAATGGCATACATCCTTGCCATACACGTACCGATAGCGGGTATTTCCCTTATACCCGTGCTGTTCGGATGGCCTCTCGTCCTTATGCCCGTACATATAGCGTTTCTCGAACTCATCATAGACCCGTCAAGCTCGGTCGTATTCGAAGCGGAGGCGGAAGAAGCAGACATCATGAAGCGCAGGCCGCGAAGGTTCGACGATCGGCTTTTCAATAAGCGGACGTTCGGCATAAGCCTGCTGCAGGGCTGTATCGTGCTCGCAATCGTGCTCGGGATCTTCATCGTGTCCATGCATCTGGGTCAAACAGAAACGCAATCAAGGGCACTGACGTTTACGACGCTGATCATCGCGAACCTCGGGCTTATCCTCACCAACCGTTCCTGGTCCAGAACC
>JAMDCL010000020.1:7262-7657 GCA_023489065.1 Deltaproteobacteria bacterium
TGTTCCTCGCCCTTACTATCTACGTACCTTTCCTGCAAACTCTTTTCAGGTTCTCAACGCTTCATCCGTTTGATATCGGCATCGGTTTTGGCGCAGGGCTGCTCAGCATTGGATGGTTTGAGACTATGAAACTGTATGCACAATTGAAAAATAAAAAGGCAGGACAGAATTAGCCTTTTGCCCAGCGGTTGAGTTCCATAGCAATAAGATAATAGGGCAGCACCCGGTCGACCTTACCCGTGGCTATCGCTTCCCTGGGCATGCCGAAGATAACCGCGGTCTCTTCGGACTCTGCTATCGTGTAACCGCCTGCATCTTTTATCATTACTATGCCCTTTTTGCCGTCATCCCCCATGCCGGTGAGTACGACTCCGGCGCACATCTTGCCGATCGAC
>JAMDCL010000065.1 GCA_023489065.1 Deltaproteobacteria bacterium
GTCATCTCCAGAAACGTCATCGTTGTCTTCTTCGGTCTCTGCTATGCGTACGGCTTTTGAAACCTTTTCTCCGGGTTCGAGCTGTATAAGCCTGATGCCCTGTGTATTCCTTCCAATGATGGATATATCCTTCACGCCGAGCCGTATCATTCTCCCCGTGTTCGTTATGATAAAGATGTCGTTGTTGTCCTGTACTTTTATAACGGAAATAGCATCGCCTGTTTTGGGCGTGATTTTTACATTGATGATCCCCTTACCCGCCCTCCTCTGTAACCGGTAAGCTGCTATTTTCGTCCTTTTACCGTATCCGTTTTCGGTCACCGTCAGCACGGTAGCATCCTGCTCGAGCATATCCATGGCTATAATCTCGTCATCCGCATCAAGGGTAATACCTATGACACCGTATGCAGCCCTTCCGACGGTCCTGATCTGTGTTTCCGGAAAGCGTATTGCCATACCCCGCTTTGTCGAGAGAATTATCTCCTGTTTTCCATCGGTAAGCCTTACATCGACCAGCCGGTCATCCTCTTCGAGATTTATAGCTATAATGCCCCCGCTTCTTGGATTTGCGTACATGGAGAGCGCCGTCTTTTTCAGGTACCCTTTCCGTGTAGACATGAGAAGGTAGAAAGGCTCTGAAAGGTCTTTTACCGGCACGTACGTTGTCAGTTTCTCGCCTTCCTGCAGGTTGATCAGACCAACAATAGGTTTACCGCTTGAAGCCCTGCCGGCCTGGGGTATCTCGTAAACCTTCAGCCAGTACACCTTGCCTTTGTCGGTAAAGAAGAGAATAAAGCTGTGCGCGGACGCCACAAACAAATTCTCGATGAAATCCTCTTCTTTTATACCGGATGCCGTTTTACCCTTGCCGCCCCTCTTCTGTACCCTGTACAGACTGACCGTATTGCGCTTTATATATCCTTTGCTGCTGATGGTAACTATCATGTCTTCGTCCGCTATAAGGTCTTCGACGTTTATGTCTTTCGACTGACCGATGATCTCTGTCCTTCTTTCATCGCCGTATCTCTCCCGCATCTCTTCAAGCTCCGACACGATGATACCCATGAGCTCTTTCTCGTCCGATAATATCCGTTTCAACCTCTTGATGTCTTTTTCCGTGTCCCTGTATTCCGAGATTAATTTTTCCGTTTCAAGGGCGGTCAACCGCTGAAGCCTCATTTCAAGGATCGCCTTTGCCTGTACTATCGAGAACTCGAACCGCTTGATAAGATTGGCCTCTGCCTCCGGGGTGCTCTTCGATTTTTTAATCGTCGCTATGACTTCATCTATGTTCTCTATTGCTTTTTTGAGACCCTCGAGTATATGGAGGCGCTCTTCGGCCTTCCGCAATTCAAAAATGGATCTCCTGGTAACGACCTCTTTCCTGTATTCTATGAACTTGGCGAGAATGTCCTTGAGCGACATAATGACAGGCCTGCCGTGATCCAGAGCAAGCAGTATAATGCCGAAGGACTCTTCAAGCTGTGTATGCTTATATAATTTATTGAGGATTATTTCGGGATATTCGTCTTTCTTCAGTTCTATGACCACCCGCATGCCTTCCCGGTCCGATTCGTCCCTGATATCGCTGATTCCCTCTATTTCTTTTTCGTTGACAAGCTCGGCTATCTTCTCGACAAGCTTTGCCTTGTTTACCATATACGGGAGTTCCGTTATGATGATATTTTCACGGTCTCCTCTCGCTTTCTCGGTAATGACCCGTGCCCGCATCTTGATCACGCCCTTCCCCGTTGCATAAGCCTCTCTAATCTGCTCGGCACCCGTGATGTACGCACCGGTAGGGAAATCGGGACCCGGTATATGCTTCATAAGATCGTCTATCCCCAGAGACGGGTTCTTTATGAGTGATATGATAGCTTGAATGACCTCGGTAAGATTGTGCGGCGGTATATTCGTTGCCATTCCAACGGCGATCCCTGAGGACCCGTTAATCAGAAGATTGGGAAATTTTGCAGGCAGTATCGAGGGCTCGGAAAGCGTATTGTCATAGTTCGGTACAAAATCCACGGTTTCTTTGTCGATGTCGGCCAGCATCTCCCCTGCAAGTCTCTGCATCCTGACCTCCGTATACCTCATTGCTGCAGGAGGATCCCCGTCTATAGAACCGAAATTTCCCTGACCGTTGACCAGCGTATAGCGCATGGTGAAATCCTGTGCCATTCTTACGATGGTATCGTAAACCGCCACATCGCCGTGCGGATGGTACTTACCGATGACGTCTCCCACGACCCTTGCGGACTTTTTATACGGCTTGTCATGGGTGTTTCCCAGATCGAGCATCGCATAGAGTATCCTCCGGTGTACCGGTTTCAAACCATCTCTGACATCGGGCAGCGCCCTCCCGATAATGACGCTCATCGCAAAGTCAAGATACGAGCGCTTCATTTCATCTTCGATATCCGCAATTACAATCTTATCCTGTTGTTCAGTCATAGTATTTTTCAACCTCCAAAATGTGCAAAAATAGTAGATTCGTGATCAGGATTTTCTTTTAGCCACTGTCCGGGTAAATTTTCTCAGCTCATCGAGCTCCAAAGACTGCGGGAGCCCGTCGAGGAGCCGTAGAGCCCTGTTCGCAAAACTCTCGGCCTTTTTCTTCGTATATTCAAATCCATGATTTTTTTCTATAATGTTATACACCCGCTTGAACAGATCCTTATCCTCACTATAGTTTGCGAGTGCGGTCTTCAGCAAAGATTTATCTTTCTTATCGGCATTGGACAGGGCCACGATCATCGGCAACGTCACCTTTCCTTCTTTCAGATCGACCCCTTTATCTTTACCGGAAAGCTTTCCGGAGGCTACGTAATCTATCGTATCATCGATGAGCTGAAAGGCAAGACCTATGAGAAGCCCGTACTGCCTCATCCGCGATTGCTGCAGTTCCGAAGCTTTCCCCATAATGGGACCGCTCTCACAGGCAGCCGAAATGAGGTATGCCGTTTTTTTCTTTATGATGGTGTAATAATCCTGCTGTGAAATCCCGGTGTCCCTGCTTAACCTCAACTGGACGAGCTCACCCTCAGCCATGAGGCCGAGTACCCGTATAAACAGCCCGAGCAATTCCCGGTTCCCCATGTTCGCTATCAAGGAGGAGGAAGTCGCAAGCAAATAATCGCCGACGAGGATACTGCTCTTGTTGCCCCATATATCGTTTGCAGAAGGTGTGCCGCGCCTGTGTTTGGCATTGTCGACTACATCGTCGTGCAAAAGAGTCGCTGAATGATATATCTCAATGGCGGCAGCAATCTTCGTAAACTTCTCTGCCGGGACATTGAATATCCTGGAACTCAATATGACAAGATACGGCCGTACCCTCTTGCCGCCGCTCGCAATGAGGTGCTGGCTTATCTCGGCTATTGCGGGTATCGTATGGGAGGTAAGTTTCTTTATATAACCGTCTACGGTATCGAGATTATGAGCTATTGAATCTTTTATATTCATCATGTACTTATTGTAAAAATCCTATTTTTTGTACCGGCTGATCCTGTGCCAGCTTGATTTCACCGAATCTTTCCTCATATTTCTTCATGTTCTCCGACAGTGCACTCAGCAAACGTTTCATGTGGATAGGGCTTGTCAGCACCCTGCTTCTCACTTTCCCCTGAGGAGATTGAGGCTGAACATAAACAAAATCGAGTATGAATTCCGTTTCTGTATGGTTTATAAGTGCAAGATTTATGTATACACCCTGGGCAGTAGCTTCATCAAGCTGAATTTGTATCCCTGCTTCCTTTTTGGGTTCCTGGTTCTGCTGCATATATATAACCTCCTCTTGATTTCATAATACATTTTACAATCAAAGCAACAAAAAAGTTCGCAGACATAATAGATTGACAAAACAGCCGAGTTGTTTCAATCTCTATGAGAACAGCCGGATGTCGGGCCCTTGACATCAACAACCATAAGGAGGTTCTATGATGATAAAGTTAGCGGTATTTATGGCTTTATGCCTTATCGGTCAGCTCGCTATGGAAGCAGTCGCTTATACATTCAAGTTATGGATATACACGTCGAAAAAAAACTTCCTCATCCATATCATCCTCGCGGTAATGCTCGTGTTCGGGGTGCTCTCCTACCTTGTCAGCGGCATGCACTGGTACCTGCGGTATCCCGCGGGTGTCATCGTCGGGTTCCTCTACGAGTACAGTAATGCGTCCGGGCTTGATATGTTTTATTTTCCGGACAACAAATTCCTGATATTCAGAAGCAAGGCATCGGTGCTCGTGGTTATATCGCTCATGTGGGGCTTGTATCCGCTCATTGTCCCTATCGTCTACAGGTACATCGCCCCGGTCATCATGAAGGCCGGCTGACCCGCTCAGCGTGTAAAGAGGTTTATCATGATGCCGTGGAGCAGTCCCTTCTGGGATACATAGCAATTCTCCATGCCGGTCGCCTCCATGATCTTCATCAGTATCATCAGCCCCGGTAAAAGGATATCGGCCTTGTCCGCTTCAAGGCCCGTCATTTTTTTAATCCCGTCGACCTTCAACAGGCATAGTTTGTCATAGAACATCCTGAGATCCCCCATCCGCAGACCGTCCGAAGGTCTGAGGGTATTATAAATGGTCCCTATATTGCCGGGCACTCCGATCTGTACCTGCGGCTTTAACTCCCCGATATGTTTCAGGATGCCGTTGAAATCATCATCAATGGCCTTCCTTATCGCTTGTAACTCCTTTGCAGCCGGCGGATCATGAGTGATGAACCTTTCCTTCAGTCTGACAGCTCCATTCTCTATCGATACAGCCAGCTCTATAGTCTCCGGACCACCCACGGACAACTCGGTACTGCCCCCGCCGATATCGATGACCAATGCCCTTTTGCCCTCCATAGCTATACCGTTTACTGCACCGGTATGGATAAGCCGCGCTTCCTCACTGCCGGATATGACCTCTATATCGAATCCCGTTTGTTCCTTGACGAGGTGCAAAAAATAATCCGAATTCTTTGCGGTCCTCAACACACTTGTGGATATCAAACGCAGCAGGTCAATCCTGTATGCACTGAGTACGGAACGTATCTCTAAAAGTCCTTTGAGCGTTCTTTCTACAGCCGTCTGTTTCAGCATACCGTCCGCAAACATGCCCTCACTGAGCCTGTTCGGATACCGGATATATTTCAACAGATCGTAATGACCGGCCGTGCCCTGCCCTATCGCAAGTCTCATGGCATTGGTCCCGAGATCAACGACAGCAACCTGTTTCATCATGAACGATTATCCCCCCGAAAGATCCCCTTATTCATTCTTTCTGAAGGTTCCTCCCGAGTCTATCCATTTTTTTACATTTCCAAGAGCAGTAGGCAGGTCCTTCCGCGTCAGTGCATCTTCGATAAATCCGGGGACGAGCAGGCCGATATCGACCTTGCTTCCGTAGCGTGCAAGCGTATGCGTGTCATCGACCTTATAAAGATGATAGTATCCGTAAAGCTCTTTAAGGTCATTTTTGTAGTTTGGATCAAGGTGCCATGACAACTTATATGCAGCGTTGTCAAACTTGTGGTCCACCCGGTACCTGATATTAAAAAACATTATCTTGAGCATGAATTCGGTAATATTACCGTTATTGTTACCCTGTATAATTTTCGCTTCCCTGAGGTGCGGCAGGTATTCTTTCTGGCGGTCCGTCTGCTTTAACATGTCCCACACTTTATTTATCGGTTGATCGAACAACAGGGATGCCATTATCAGGGACTTTTTGTTCTTTCCCTCGCCCGAATCCTGTTTCAGAACGACTATCTTTCCCGCTTCAAGGCTGGCAATATCGGTAACGCTCAACCCTTCGAGTGCTTTGGCCGGCAAGGGAGGAGAAGAAAGTTTTACACTTTCATCACCCACAGCTCTCACGGGAGACAGGAACAACACCATCAGGAACAGACTCAATCCAGCATACTTCATCCTTTGTAAACTCCGCATACTTCTTCCTCCTGTTCAGATTATTTCTTTCATTGGATTGCTTACACCATTTCTGTTACAATGTCATCTACTCATGACCTCTTCCTTGACTATTCAGGCCTTCATTCATTAAAAGGGTAATGAGCGGAGGCAGGAGAATGATAAGAAAATTTACATGGATTGTTTTGCTCTTGGGCTTGCTGCAGTCTTGCACCCACAGATCAAACGTTATCAGGATAGGCGTTGCAGGACCGATGACCGGAGACCAGTCCGTTTTCGGAAGGGACGAACGCCGCGGGGTAAAGCTGGCTGTCAGCGAGTGGAACCAGAAGGGCGGCGTGCTGGGCAAGAAGATAGAACTTATCGTCGAAGACGACCAGCATGATCCCCGGCAGGCTGTAGCAGTTGCAAACAGGCTTGTCACGGATGGCGTTGCCGGCGTCATCGGCCATTTTAACAGTAATTGCTCGATACCCGCTTCTGCGGTTTATCACAGGGCCGGTATCCCCATGATCTCCCACGGCTCCACGAACCCCCAGCTTACGGAACAGGGGTTTGATAACGTGTTCCGTGTATGCGGCAGGGACGATCAGCAGGCACGGGTCGCCGCTGATTTTGTCTGTAAAACGTTAGGACTCTCGAGAATAGCGATCGTCCAGGACAAAACCACCTATGGCCAGGGCCTCGCAGACGAGTTCAGAAGATGGCTGAGCAAAGATTGCAAAGTCGTCTATTACGGTACAATCATCCAGGGAGACAAAGACTTCCACGCAGTTCTTACGAATGTAAAAGCGCAAAGGCCGGATCTGATCTACTTCGGCGGGGTTTATCCCGAAGGGGGGTTACTCGTCAAACAGGCACGCCAGCTCGGCATAAAGGCACTGTTCATGGGCGGGGACGGCATCATGGGTCCGGAGTTTATAACGATAGCGGGCAGTGCTTCCGACAAGGTGTATGCGACATTCGGCCCGGATATCAATAAGGTACCGTCGGCAAAACAGTTTATCGAAAGTTACCGGAAGCTTTACGGGGAACCCGGTCCGTATTCCGTATATGCTTATGTTGCAGCAACTATCCTGTTAACGGCGATAAAAGATTCAGGTTCTTCGAATCCGTCCGTCATTATAACGTACCTTCATTCGCACCGTTTCGATACGGCACTCGGCACCATTGAATTCGACAGCAAAGGAGACGTGGTCCACAGCCCCTATGTCATATGGCAGGTCGAGAACGGACGCTTCGTGCAGTTGTAGAGGTAAGATCAGGGTTACTTCGCATGCTTCGGCGAGGTAAGCCGCTCGAATTTCTCTATTGCCTCCGGATGTCCCACGGCAATCAGTATGTCGTTTTTGTTTAACAGAAAATGCGGCGACGGGTTGTAAATAAATTCTCCGTCGGGCTTCCTGACCGCGATAATGGTAATATCGTGAAGCTGGCGTATTTTTGCCTGTTCGACCGTCTTACCGTGAAGCTCGGAACCGTCCTGAATCATGAGTTCTTCTATCTTCAGCTCGAAATTGGTTTCTGCGGTTGCAAACTCCATAAAGTCTATGACATTGGGCTTGATAACGCTCTGGGCAATCTTCTCCCCGCCTATGATATAGGGCGATATTACCCGGTTGGCACCTGCTTTATAGAGTTTGGAAATTGATGTGCTCTCCCCTGCCCTCGAGATGATGTACAGGGACGGATT
>JAMDCL010000111.1:0-5881 GCA_023489065.1 Deltaproteobacteria bacterium
CTCCCATGAACCGAAATCGATTTCCCGCAGCTGAGGAAGGATAATGGGTTGAATATCGTAACGCTGTGCAATAATCTCAGCGCTGTTCTGCGCCCTGCTCAGGGGAGAAGAGTATACGAAATTCAAGATTGTGTGCTGTGCCAAAAAATCCGCAAGCATTCCTATCTGCCGTGTTCCGTTCTCTGAAAGAGGTACATTGATATTGCCTTTATACCTCATTTCATGAGCATTCTCTGTTTCGCCGTGTCGTATCAAATAGATTTTGTTTGCCATGTCCCCACCTTTTCAAGCTCTGTGCGCAGTTCCGCCGTTCATCAAAACATTTTATATATATCAGCCTGCGGCAAATCACAACTGTTTGACAGAATGCGGTTCCAGCGGTTAATCTCACTCTATGGATAAGCTGGTTATAAAGGGACGTAAGAAGCTTTATGGGACTGTTGAAATAAGCGGCGCAAAAAATGCGGCACTGCCGGCAATGGCTGCCGCAATACTGACCTCTGAAGATGTTCAACTTCATGGTGTACCGCATCTTGCGGATGTAACGACCATGGTCGATCTTCTTGAAAAGATGGGTATTAAGACAATGGGTTATAAAGGCGGGCACGAGAACAATCTTAACAAGAACATCATCACCCTCAACACGTCGGGCATGAACACGTATGAGGCCCCGTATGAACTTGTAAAGACCATGAGGGCATCGGTGCTGGTCCTCGGGCCCCTGGTCGCACGGTATGGGAAAGCAAAGGTTTCCCTGCCGGGCGGTTGTGCCATAGGCAGCAGGCCCATAGATCTGCATATAAAGGGACTTGCAGCCCTTGGTGCGAATGTTTCAATCGATCATGGCTATGTCAATGTTACGGCAAAAAGGCTTAAAGGCGCAAAGATAGTCTTCGATACACCCACGGTAACCGGCACGGAAAACATCATGATGGCAGGAACACTTGCCAAAGGGATAACCGTGATAGAAAATGCAGCAAAAGAGCCTGAAATCTCCAGCCTGTCCGAGCAGCTGACAAAAATGATAGAGGCCGGGACCTATATTATTGCAGCGGCTGCGGCAGGCGGAGAGGTTGAGGTAACGAACTGCAACCCCAGACATCTGGACGCACTCCTGTTCAAGATGAAAGAGGCCGGCATAGAATACACGGAAACGGATAACAGTGTCATTGTAAAAAGAGAAAGAGATGCATGGCTGAAAAGCATAACGATAAAGACCATGCCGTATCCGAATTTTCCCACGGATCTTCAGGCACAGTTTATGGTACTGATGACGCAGGGAGACAGTACGAGTATCATCACGGAGACGATATTCGAGAACAGGTTCATGCACGTAGCAGAGCTGGGAAGAATGGGGGCCGATATCACGGTTGAAAACAACGTCGCGATAGTAAAAGGCAGGACACGTCTCACGGGTGCGCAGATTATGGCAACAGACCTGCGGGCAAGCGCATCCCTCGTTATTGCAGGGCTTATGGCAGATAATGTTACGGAGTTATCCAGAATATATCACCTTGACAGGGGGTATGAGGTTATGGAGAAAAAGTTATCAAAGATAGGCGCAAAAATTGAAAGGGTGAAGGTATGACTATTAAAATAGGACTGCCTAAGGGCAGGATGCTGGCAGAATCCGTCGCAGCTCTGAAAAAGAGCGGACTTGATTTTTCACCGGCACTCAACAAATCGAGAAGACTGAGGTTTGCAGCACCCGATGGGAAGGCAGAGGCCATTGTCATCCGGGCTGTAGACCTGCTTACGTATGTAGAGTGCGGTGCGGTTGACCTTGGTATCATCGGATACGATCTCGTAAAGGAACAGAACCGGGATATTGTTACGGCGTTTGCATTCGGTTTCGGTAAATGCAGGCTTTCTGTTGCAGGTGCACAAGGCAGCGGAATCATGGAGAGGCCGGACCTTTCCGGCATACGGGTCGCCACAAAATACCCGCATCTCGCGTCAGAATATTTCGAAAAAAAGGGATTTCAGGCAGAGGTAATAAAACTCTACGGTGCAATCGAGCTCGCGCCGCTTTTCGGTATCTCAGACCTTATTGTCGATCTTGTTTCAACCGGAGAAACATTAAAGACCAACGGACTGGAAGAGCTTGAGGTCATCATGCAATCTTCCGCACGGCTGGTTGTCAATAAAGCTTCCCTGAGGACAAAACAGGAAGATATGAACAAGATACTGTCCAGACTCAGGAGGACCGTATGATAAAGGTAATAAATACATCCGATATTGGAGCGGTCCTCGCAAAAAGAAAAGGGACGTACGGGGATATCCAGGAACCGGTGAAAAAGATCATCGGTGACGTACGGAAACATGGGGATCGGGCGCTGTTGAAATTCCGGAAGCTCTACGATCATATCGGCTCAAAAGATCTGACGGTTAATCGGAAAGAAATAAAATCGGCTTTCAACAGGCTTAGCCGCACCGAAAAGCAGGCATTTATGTTTGCTATAAAGAGGGTAACTGCTTTTCATAAACAGGAGAAAAAGCGTATAAAACCGTGGAGGCTTGCGGAGAGCACCGGGATTTCCTACGGCGAGTTCTTTTCTCCCGTGCAGCGCGTCGGACTGTATGTACCCGGCGGCAGCGCATCCTACCCTTCAACCGTAATCATGAATGCAGTTCCTGCGCTCGTTGCAGGTGTAAAACACATAACGATGGCAACGCCTTCTCCGGATTATCCTGTACTCGCCGTTGCAGGCATACTCGGTATTGAAAGGGTAGTATCCATGGGTGGAGCACATGCGATAGCAGCCCTTGCATACGGTACCGAAAGCATCGAAAAGGTGGACAAGATTGTCGGCCCGGGCAACCGCTATGTTACGCTTGCAAAAAAGCTCGTCTATGGAGATGTCGGGATTGATATGGTGGCCGGTCCGAGCGAGGTTGTCATTGTTGCAGACGGGTCGGTGAATCCTTCCTTCATCGCTGCAGACCTTATGGCACAGGCAGAGCATGATGAACAGGCAATGAGCGTTTTGATCGCACCCACTCCTTTATATATTAAAAAGGTGAACGAGCACGTGCGCAGACTCGTCAGCTCTATGAAGAAAAAGGACACGATCAATAAAAGCCTCCGGAACTATGGATTTGCCGTCGTTGCCAATACTCAGAAACGCGCAATGGATGTTGCCAATATGATCGCACCGGAACACCTTGAACTTGCGGTAAAAAAACCACAGGAATATCTTAAATTCGTCAGACATGCCGGCGCCGTTTTCCTCGGGGCTTACACACCCGAGGTGCTTGGCGATTATGTGGCAGGCCCCGACCATGTGCTTCCCACCATGGGGTCCGCACGGTTTTCGTCCGGGCTTGGCGTGTACGATTTTATGAAAAGGACAACCCTCCTCGAGGTCAAGGAAAACGGTTTTTTAAGGCTTGCGCAGCATGCCGGAGTCATCGGGAGGGTAGAAGGCCTCGAGGCCCATACCCTGTCAGCCCGCATAAGAATACGCCGGTAAAAAAGGGGCCGGGCATGGAATTAACCGCCGGAAACACGGTACTGTCCCTTGTAAAGGGTGATATTACCCTGGAGCAGACCGATGCAATAGTCAATGCAGCAAACTCGAGACTTGCAGGAGGCGGCGGCGTTGATGGGGCCATCCACAGGGCAGGCGGTCCGGCTATAACGGAAGAGTGCAGGAAGATTGGCGGCTGTCCTACGGGCAGTGCGGTCATTACATCAGGGGGCAACCTGAAGGCTCGGTATATCATCCATGCGGTAGGCCCGGTATACCATGATGGGAAACGCGGAGAGGACAGGCTGCTGGCCGGAGCTTATAAAACGAGCCTCGAGCTTGCGGTGAGCCAAAAACTGAAAAGTATTGCCTTCCCTGCCATAAGCACCGGGATATACGGTTATCCGGTTGACCAGGCAGCGCACGTCGCCCTCACCACGGTGCTCGATTTTGTCAAAACGAACACAGGGCTGTCGCTCGTCAGGTTCGTACTGTTCTCGGACAGCGATCTGAAGGTATACGAGAATACCCTGAAGCGGTTAACCACGGAAAAGCAATAGAGCTTAGCCGTTCAGCATCCCAATATCGAAACCTATTTATTACTATTCTTCGCTGAGAAAAAACAGCCTTCCCTTTTTTACAATGTCCAATGCCACGTTGGCCCCCTTGTTTTTTGCTCCACGTTGCACAACGGATCACTTTTGACTTTCCATTATCCATTAATACTGCTTCTGATTGACGTCAGATCGGGTTTAAAGCTTCAATAAAATAGGTTCTGTACCGAATAAAAGGAGGTTCTATGGTACCGGCAAACGAATTAATCGATAGTGTTTATCAAGAAGTGGTAAGGCGCAATCCCGGCGAGAGTGAATTCCATCAGGCCGCATCTGAAGTTTTGATGTCTTTGGCCCCTGTGCTCGTAAAATATCCGGAGTTCACGGAAAATAAGATTTTAGAAAGACTCTGTGAGCCCGAAAGACAGGTTATCTTCAGGGTACCATGGCAGGACGATAAGGGGACAATAAACATCAACAGAGGTTTCAGGGTAGAGTTTAATAGTGCTCTTGGACCGTATAAAGGAGGACTGAGATTCCACCCGTCCGTATCTTTAAGTGTGGTAAAGTTTTTAGGATTCGAGCAGATTTTCAAAAATGCTCTGACCGGGTTACCCATCGGTGGAGGTAAAGGCGGTTCCGATTTTGATCCAAAGGGCAGATCCGAGAACGAAATAATGCGCTTTTGCCAAAGCTTCATGACAGAGTTGTATAGATTTTTAGGCGAGTATACGGATGTACCCGCGGGCGACATCGGCGTGGGAACAAGGGAGATCAACTATTTGTTCGGTCAATATAAGAGGATAACGAACAGATACGAATCGGCCACGCTGACCGGTAAAAGTCTTCATACCACGGGTTCCCTGGTCAGAACCGAGGCAACGGGCTATGGTCTTGTTTACTTTTTGGATAAAATGCTCAAGACAAAGAAAATTTCTTTAGATGGTTTAACCTGTATTGTTTCCGGCTCCGGTAATGTAGCAATCTTCGCTATCGAGAAATTGCATCACCTGGGCGCCAAGGTCATGGCTTGTTCTGATTCAGACGGTTATGTTTATGACAAAAACGGTATAGACCTGGCTGCCCTCAAGGAGATCAAACTTGGTTACAGGGGCCGAATAGGTGATTATACCAACCGCAAAAAAGATGCCTATTTCAAGGAGCACGGTAATATATGGGAAATACCTTGTAAGGTAGCTCTGCCGTGTGCCACGCAAAACGAAATCAACGGCAAGGATGCTCAAACGCTGGTCAAAAACGGATGTATAGCCGTGGCCGAGGGTGCCAACATGCCATCTACCCCTGAAGCAATTAAGGTTTTTAAAGAAGCAAATGTAGCTTTCGGCCCTGCCAAAGCTGCAAATGCCGGTGGCGTTGCCACTTCGGCCCTTGAGATGCAGCAAAATGCTTCCCGGGATTCATGGAGCTTTGAATATACCAACAACCGGTTAAAAGAGATCATGGAGTCTATTCATGACGTATGCTACAGCAAAGCAGAAGAATTCGGCATAAAGGGAGATTATGTGCAGGGTGCCAATATAGCCGGATTCATTAAAGTCGCTTCCGCCATGCTCGAGCTTGGTTTAATATAAAAGTTATAGAGGGAAGCGGTCTGGTCCAGATAATACAATTGCCCTTATCAGCGGCAGAGAATCAGCGGTTGATTGATTTTGGAATTACCTCAAAGGTAATTCAACCGGTACGGGAGAGGCTCTATGCTTCTTTTTTTATGAGTAGTTTTTTCAACATCAGTTCAAAGATTCAAACAATTCCGTCGATAACAATCTCTGTCCAGGGTAGGCAAGGCCTGCATCGCTGTCGGGGGAAAATACCGATCCCAGAGGCCAGGGCAGAGCC
>JAMDCL010000111.1:5891-7599 GCA_023489065.1 Deltaproteobacteria bacterium
AGTAGTTTTTTCAACATCAGTTCATTGAGCAAAACGATTGAATATTCTAAAATACATGATTAGTGTTACACCATGTGCCCCGTGAGAAAGGACGTGGCTTTAAGCCACGCCTTTTCTCTATAGGAACCCGGTCATCCATACCGGGATTTTCTACCGGGGAAAAAATAAAGGAGAATATATGTATCCGATTCTTTTCCACTACGGACCCATAACCATTCACACCTACGGTGTCGCGATGGCTACAGCTTTCATCGTTGCGATCTATCTCGCAACACGAAAAGGCAAAAAGCTCGGCATGGACCCGAACATCGTTCTGGACATGAGCTTCTGGATCATGATCGGCTCGATCGTCGGGGCAAGGATTGTCTTTATCATAACCATGTGGAGCTACTATATGCAGCACCCGCTCGAGATGCTGGAGATCTGGAAAGGCGGGCTCGTGTTTTACGGGGGCTTGTTCGGCGGCATACTTGCCATGTATATTTACTTAAAATGGGTCAGGCAGGAGTTTTTCAAGTTTGCGGATCTCATCTCGCCGTACATGGGTCTCGGCTATGCGATCCACCGGGCATTCGGCTGTTACATGAACGGCTGCTGTTTCGGCAAACCCACGGCTCTGCCCTGGCCTCTGGGATCGGTATTTTCCCCCGACAGCGATGCAGGCCTTGCCTACCCTGGACAGAGATTGTTATCGACGGAATTGTTTGAATCTTTGAACGGACTCATCCTGTTCTTTTTCCTCCTTTGGTACGAAAAACATTTAAAAAAACACAACGGCGAGCTTGTCGGCCTTTTCCTTATTCTGTATTCTTTCAACAGGTTTGTCATCGAGTTCTTCCGTGGGGACGTCATCAGAGGATTTGTAGGTCCAACCATTTCATGGCCGTGGGGCGCAGCCCAGCTTTCAACATCCCAGTTCATAGCAATACCAACCTTTATCGTCGGCTGGATCATATTTTTCTGGGCACGGTCAAGAAAAGAACATGGAAAACCTGCCGTTATACCGGGCCCTCGATAAGGCGCGCAGGGTTCTTGGACTGCCTGAGATAGTAACGAGCGAACAGGTAAAGTCTGCCTACCGCAAACTTGTGATACAGTATCATCCGGACAAGTGTGATGATAAAAACAAGTCCCAGTGTACGAAGAAAATGGCGGACATCAACAACGCATACAAACTCATCCAAGACTATATACAGAATTACAAATATATGTTTACAGAAAAAGCATATAAAGAGCAGGATATGGAGTATGCCGTAAAAAGATTTTTTAGCCCTTACGGTGAAGGGAAGAAATAGGTATGCAGGACACTATATTTAAACCAAAAAGTATTGCACTGATCGGTGCATCAAAAGTACCCGGTAAGGTAGGGTATAGCTTGCTGAAAAATGTCAAAGACGGCGGTTATGAGGGCAGGATTTATCCGGTCAATCCAACAACACCGGAAATACTCGGAGTCAAAGTATATCCTGACATTAAGAGTATACCCGATGACGTAGATCTTGCCGTGTTCATGATTCCGCCGAAGGCAATCATAGCTTCACTCAAGGATTGTGCAGAAAAAAAGGTCAAGTTCGTGGTTGTTATTTCTGCCGGATTTAAAGAGGTCGGAGTAGAAGGTGCACTTCTCGAAAGACAGTTAAAAGAGCAGGCGGACACCTATGGCATACGGATCGTCGGACCGAACTGTCTCGGCATCATCGATACAAAG
>JAMDCL010000087.1 GCA_023489065.1 Deltaproteobacteria bacterium
GGTAATAACCGCATCCGGTTCTTCCTCTGGCTCAGGCACCCAGATGAGAGCGGCCTTGTTTTTATACTTCTGCAGATGCCGGTCGATACAGTTATAGCTCGCATTCAATTTGCCGCCGACAAACCATTTCCAGAACGGCGGATTGCTTGTATCAAGTGTTGTATGCCAGTACCTGTCCCATGAAAGCATATCCGCGTATTCCTTGAAACATTCGGGAAAATTTTTCTCGCCGAACCGTTCGTATATATTCGGATCCGCCATGTTTGCCTGTGCAACAAAGGTCGTCGGCGGATAGATCATCTCTTCTTCCTTCCAGTGAACGGCGATCTCCGCTTCGCTGAACCCTCTTCCATTCTGCTTGATTTCGTTTGCCATAGGTTTCTGAACCTCCTTTTTGGATGTTTTATGTTGTACTTTATTTTTATTGTTCTGTGTCCGCTTATCCGGCTTCATAGAAATTCTCGCTCGAGATTTTCCGTCCCGGTGCCTGTCGGGATCTGTACTTATTTTACGGGGCCGAGCGGCCATACTGTCTTGCCGTACACTTCATTCAAAACCTGGGCAAGGCCCGCATAAATTGCAGACAGACCGCATATGATCCCCTCATATCCTGCTATGAGATGGATGACTTTACTGCCGGTTGCATCACCTGCCGCAAGCAGGAAAAACAGAACGAACAAGGTAAAAAATACAAACTGAAGTGCTTTGTTGAGCTTCAACGTGCCGATGTACATGACGAGTGTAAAAACACCCCAGAGGATCAAATAGGCAACCATGCCTCCGCTATCCTGCCCTGTAATCCATCCCCATTTTCCGAAGAAAATAAGCGCAACAAGGGTCAGCCAGAAAAGCCCGTATGAGGTGAATGCCGTGGCACCAAAGGTATTTTTTTTCTTCCATTCTTCGATACCCGCAATGACCTGAGCAATACCCCCGTAAAAAACACCCATTGCCATGATCATGCTTCCAAGAGAGATTATCCCTGCATTCGCAAGATTCAAAAGTACCGTTGTCATGCCAAAACCCAATAAGCCCAATGGTGCAGGATTTCCTGTTGTGTCCTGAAGTGTGGTTAAAACCACCTGTTTTTCTTCTGACATAAACTACCTCCTTTTTAATGTATTGAAATGAACAATGATCCCCTCGGTCCGACTACAGGTAGAAAGAGCACGATAAATGCCAGATAAGATAAAACTTCGGAATGTTTATTTTTTAAAGAGTTGCACGCTGAGAACTTTTTTTGCGGATACTCGCGATGCAACTTAAAGTAACCGCCGGGAAGAACGCTATTACTTTCGGTAACGAATTTTCGCTTGTAACATATCCTCTGCTATTGCCCCTTGCTGTTCCATGCGCTGTTGAGCAAGGTGCATGCCTTCTCTCCTCTGAAGCCCCTGCAGAAAGAGAGGCTCCCCGTAGATCGCAACCGCTCTTGAGAACGGCATGGGAATGAGAAATCTGTCCCATGATTTTAACTGGATAAAATGTTTAAACCGTGCGGTAACCGGAATAAGAGGCATATTCATCTTCTGCGCAAACCAAATCGGTCCTGGTTTCATGACATGATACGGCCCTTTGGGCCCGTCACCGGCGAGGCCTATTGTATATTTATTTTTCAGGAGTTCCATGGTTTCGAGTATGGCGGTTTCAGCCCCGCGCGTACTCGACCCTCTGATAGCGTCGAAGCCGAAACGCTTGATCACCGCTGTTGCTATATCGCCGTCCTTGCTTTTACTGATGATGATCGCCACTTTTCTATGCCGGTGGGTATACGGAAGCATCAACAGCTCGCCATGCCAGAAAACGGCAACGGCCCCAGTTTTTGCCATGATGCCATCGAACTGCTCCTTGCCGACGAATGTCCATCTGATCGTTGAAGATACAAGATAGGTCAACACCCATATCAGCCAGCCGGCAACAACGGGAACAATGGCATCAAGGATTTTTTTCATCGTGAACAGGCGTTTCTTTTGCAAAGAGCGTGTGCTGCAGCGTATACAGTTTATGGTAATAGCCTGCGTTTCTCATCAGGACATCGTGCGGCCCCTCTTCAACGAGCTGGCCTTTCACCAGCACAGCTATCCGGTCGGCCCTCTCTGCCGTATACAGTCGATGGGCTATCAGGAATGTTGTTTTGCCTTTCATGAGGTTATCAAGCGCCTTCTGTACCTCATTTTCCGATCGCGCATCGAGGTTTGACGTTGCTTCATCGAGTATGAGAATCGACGGGTTCTTCAGCACAGCCCGTGCAATTGCAATCCTCTGCCTTTCTCCGCCCGATAATTTTGCGCCCCGCTCACCGAGGTTTGTATTGTACCCGTCCGGCAGGTTGACGATGAAATCGTGTGCATAAGCTGATTTTGCCGCCTTCACAACATCGTCATAGGTAGCATCCCTCTTGCCGTAGATGATATTATTATAAACCGTATCGTCGAACAGAACGGTCTCCTGTGTAACGATACCGATAGCACCCCGCAGGGATTTCAGCGTAATGTCCCTTATATCGGTATCGTCTATCTTGATGGAACCCGATGTCACATCGTAAAATCTTGCAAGAAGGCCCACCAGCGTACTTTTACCCGCACCGCTGTCCCCGACGATTGCAAGTATCTCTCCTTTTTTTATCTTGATGGATATGTTCTTCAGGACCTCTTGTTCCTGATATTTAAACCCTATATTGTTAAAGGATATCTGATGCTGTATTTCACCGAGTAGTTTAGTGCCCTGTTTGAGCGTTTCCGGAGGTTCGTCCAAAACGTCGAACACACGCGTCGATGCGGCAAGTCCATCCTGGATGACGCTGTTTATATTGCTTAAATTTTTTACGGGCTGATAGAGGAGCCCTATTGCCGCAAAGAACGAAAAGAATCCTTCCGGAGTAAGCGTACCGTTCATGATACGCATGCCCCCGTACCAGAATGCGCCAACGAACCCCAGGACCATGAGAAATTCCATGGAAGGTACAAAAAGGGCATTTACTTTTATGCCCCGCATCAGTGCGGCATAGAGGTTCGAGGTATATTTTTTAAACCGGTTGACCTCGTGCTCCTCCTGATTGAATGCCTTGACGATGTTCATACTCGATATGGATTCGAACAACTTGTTGTTGAGACCTGCCGCAGCATTCTGGCCCTGTACGCTCACCTTTCTCAGCTTCTTGCCGACCAATACCACGGCATAACCCGCAATAGGATAAACGAGGAATGTAAGGACAGCGAGCTTCCAGTCCAAATAGAATGCAAGCCCTATCAGAACAATGATCGAAAAGCTGTCTCTGAGGCTTCCGGCTACGGCACTGGTTACAGCCCCCTGAACGAGCCCGACATCGTTCATGATCCTGGATACGAGCGTGCCTGTATTTACCCTTGAGAAATAATCCATGGGCAGGGACTGGATATGCTCAAACAGGTCGTTGCGGATATCCATGATCACCCGCTGCCCGATATTACCCATAAAATAAGCCTGACCATAGTAGGAAAGTCCCTTGAGCAGTGCGACAAAAATGAGTGTCACCGGCAGGTAATAAAACAGCTCTTTTTTGGGGATCTTCGCAAGGAAAAGGAAAGGACCCGCAATGTGCAGTGTCGTTTCTGCGGGATTTATCACAAATTTTACGAGAGGACCTGCAAGGTATGCGAGTGCGCCCGTCATCAGTGACAGCACGATCATAAGGACCATGGCGATGGTGAACCTTCCCAGGTAGGGCTTTAAATAGTTAAGTAATCGCGAAACGATTTTTTTATTCATACGGCGGTTTCCAATAAATTTACGATCTCGTATGCGGCGACCTCCGACGCATCACGGTCACTGAGAATATTCCTGAGTTTCAAATAGCCTTCTTTCATTGTGCTGTAAGCCCCCTTATCTTTTAAATACCTGTCCATCATATTTGCAAGTGTTTCAGGCTTCAGGCCGCTCTGCACGAGTTCCGGTACGATATCCTCCCCGGTAGCTATGTTTATGATACCGATACGATCGATGGAAAGCATGACCTTTGCCACCATGTGCGATAAAAAGGAAACCTTGTACACGATTACCATCGGTATACCGAGCAATGCGGTCTCCAGTGTCGCCGTACCCGATGTTACGACGGCAAACTCGGACATGCCGACAGCATTATAGGTATCGTCGATAATTATTTTTACCGGTACGTCGAACGCCTGCACTATCTGAGTACATATTCCGGACTGTGACGACAGAACGGGGACAATAAACGATAAGTCTTTGTAAGCCTTATTGATCCTTGATGCAGCCTCAAGCATTATGGGCAGATGCCTTTTTACCTCCGCTGTCCTGCTTCCGGGCAGCATCGCTATTGTCCTGGTGCCGGCAGGAATATCATATTTTTTTAAAAGCTCTTCCTTCGTCTTCGTCATCCTGACTGTTTTTACAAGAGGATGACCGACAAACTTCACATCCACACCGGCATTTTTATAGAAAGATTCCTCAAAACCGAAAATCACCAGAATCTTTTTGAAATACCGTGCTATTTTTTTTACTCTGCCCTTTCTCCATGCCCAGACCTGCGGAGAGATATAGTAAACAAGGGGCACCTGCATTTTATAAAGCTTCTTAGCGAGGCGGAGATTGAAATCCGGGAAATCGATCAGCACTGCAAGGTCTATATGCTCTTTGTGTACCAGGTCCTCTACAGTCCGAAACGCCTGCCGTATCATACCGAGATGCTTTATGACTTCCGAAATACCGACAACCGCAATCTTATCAGCGTCGTAAATAACATTGACGCCCGCCTCTTTCATCAGCCTGCCGCCAATGCCGGTAAATTCGAGACCACCGGTTTTATTCTCCCTACCTTTTTCCCATTGCAGCCTTACAGCCTTCACCAGGTTTGCTCCATGAAGATCCGCGGACGGCTCACCTGCTATGATCAATATTTTTTTCATAACCTACCGTGGTAAGATTCTTTTCTATCCTGGCGAGGATCTTGAACGCTATCCCGAGTGCCGACAGGCCGTCCCTGCCTTTGACAAGGGGTTCTTCCCCGGTCTTGACAGCATGGATAAAGCTTTTTATTTCCTCAAGCAGGCTGTCTTCCTTCGATATCTCGAGCTGCTGTGCATCCAGCTCGGGACTGGGTCCGGTATGTATCCTGACGATGTTGACCTTCGATGCACCGTAGTCTATGGAAAAATAAGCGTCACTCTGAAACAGTCGTATCTTCCGCATCCTCTCGGTAGAGACCCTGCTTGCGGTAACGTTCGCAACGCAGCCGTTTTTGAATTTCAGCCTTGCGTTCGCAATATCCACTTTATTGGTCAATACGGGTACCCCGACGGCATCGATGGCTACGATGTCCGACGGGATCAGCGAGAGTATAATATCGAGGTCATGGATCATAAGATCCCTGACAACGTCGACATCCGTTCCCCTGACCGTAAAAGGGCTGAGCCTGTGTACCTCTATAAATACCGGCTTGCGTATCATGCCCTTGACCGTTCGTATCGCACTGTTGAAACGCTCAAGGTGCCCGATTTGAAATGCGGTTTTGTTTTGTTCGGCGATGGTTACCAGTTTTCTTGCATGCTGTACCGTATCGGTAATCGGCTTCTCCAGCAGCACCGGTATGCCGCGTTTCAGAAAAAATCCCGCGACTTCATAATGGCTGACGGTCGGAACAACGATGCTGACAGCATCGACGATGCCGTATAATTTTTTATAATCCGCATAGGTGGTAACCTTGAATCTTTCGTATGCCTTTTTTCTCTTTTCCTCGTCCGAGTCGGCTATGGCAACAAGCTCCGCGTCATCGAGATGCAGGTATTTATCGCAGTGGAAAGTTCCGAGATAGCCGGCACCGACAACGCCTATCCGTAACTTCATAACCTATACCTGCAAACACCCCGTTTTGATGCCTGGATAAATTCTATCAGGTACCGGATGTCCGGATCTGGCTGGATCTCGTCCTGGACTTTTTTTATTGCATCAGCAAGGCTGTAGTTGCTTCTGAAAAGCAATCTGAACGCCTTTTCTATCAGCAGGATCTTTTCCTTCGTGTATCCCCTGCGCCGCAGACCGATTATGTTTATGCCGTACAGCTTTGCCCTGTCGCCGCTCGCAACTGCAAAAGGAGGGACATCCATTGTTGCCATTGCGCCTCCCCCAACCATTGCAAGCCTGCCTATCCTCGCGAACTGGTGGACCGCTATAAGCCCGCCCAGTATCGCCATGCTTTCGACCGTAACGTGGCCGGCAAGGGTCGCATTGTTTGCGAACACGGTCTCATCCCCGACGATGCAATCGTGCGCCACGTGCGAACCTATCATGAAGAGATTTTTACTGCCTATCGTCGTTACTGCCCTGCCCGTAGGCGTTCCGGGATTTATCACGACATGTTCCCGAATAATATTATTGTCTCCGATGAGGAGGCGGGTTGGCTCGTTCTTATACTTAAGGTCCTGCGGAGGCGAGCCCAGCGAGGAAAATTGGAATATTTTATTGTTCTTGCCTATCGTCGTGTGTCCATCGATCACCGCAGACGGGCCTATGACCGTTCCATCGTCTATGCAAACGTCCGGACCGATAACCGTATAGGGACCTATTTCAACGTCACCGAGCTTTGCAGACGGAGATATGATAGCGGTCGGATGTATGTTCATCTGTCCTCCTTCTTTACTATGGCCGTTAATATTTCTCCTTCTGCTATAACCTGATCGTCGACATATGCTTTACACACAAAGGTGGTAAAATTCTTGATGCGCCTTTTAATGGCTGATTCAAGCCTGAGACAATCGCCGGGCAGTACCGGCTTCCTGAATTTGAAATTGTTTATCCCGACAAAATAGGGAATACCGTTAATCCCCTGGGGCATGGATTTTGCCGCGAGTACACCGCTTGCCTGGGCAAGCGCTTCGATAATGATAACACCGGGTAACGTCGGTTCACCCGGGAAATGCCCCTGGAACAGCGGCTCATCGATCGAAATATTCTTTATGGCTATAATCTTTTCGTTGACGATCAGTTCCTCAACCCTGTCTACAAACAAAAAAGGGTACCTCTGGGGAATAAGCTCCATGATTCCTTTACTATCTATCTTCATTTTTTTTCTTCCATTGTCTGCTCCAATCCTGCACGCTTTTTTAGTTCATTGAGCAATTTTTTCATCTCCGGCAATTCTTTGAACACCGCAACCGCCTTCAGCCAATCGAGGTGGTTAAATGCCGGGGTACCGGATACAACCGCATGGGGAGGCAGGTCCTTGGGTATACCCGATTGTGCTCCAATCATGACGAAATCACCTATCTTGAGATGACCGATGATCCCCACCTGGCCAGCGATCGTAACATTGTTTCCGATGTGCGTACTGCCGGATATGCCTGCCTGGCTTACGATGAGACAGTTTTCACCGGTACGTACGTTGTGTGCTATCTGGACAAGGTTGTCTATCTTTGTACCGTTACCGATGCGGGTTATCCCGAGCGATGCCCTGTCGATCGTC
>JAMDCL010000157.1 GCA_023489065.1 Deltaproteobacteria bacterium
CCAAGGTATACCCCGACATACTGATAGGCTCTCCGACATTGAGGTGGATCAGCCCTGGTTTTATCTTCAGGCTGTGGGGCGGTAGAAGCTCGAAACTCCCCTGTACCGCCATAGGGACAATGGGTATTCCGGTTTCGAGGGCAAGCACAAACCCGCCCTTTTTGAATTCACCCATCTTCCCTGTTATACTCCTTGTTCCTTCAGGAAACACCAATACGGACAATTTATACTTTTGTATTAATTCTTTAGCTTTTTCAATGCTTTTCTTTGCACTCTCGATATTTTTTCTGTCAATCACAATGTGCCGCGACATATAAAGCGCCTGTCCGAATATGGGCAGTTTGATGAGCTCTTTTTTAACAAAAAATCTTATCCTGAAAGGAAGGTTTGGTGTCCATGCAACAGCATCGAGATGGCTCTGATGATTGGACATAAATATATATGATTTGTCTTTATCGAGGTGCTCCAAACCTTTTATTTCAACCTTTATTCCTGCACAGAATCTGATGGCCAGTGCCCATAACCGTGCACCGACATCATAAACCCTGCCTCCCCGGTCAAAGATACCGGCCAGAGCAACAATGGAGCCGATCACTATGGTATTGATGATAATGACAATGACTGTTATAAAGGATCTCATACTGCTGGGTGGTCTCCCTTTCCCAGCCCCTCTATCTCCGAGCGTACCTTATCCATGAGTTCCTGTTTTCTTTCGACGGTATAGGTATCAACCGGTATGGGGTTGCCGACCTTTATGTGTATGGCTCCGGATTTTATCAGCAATGTATGGGTGGGCAGCAGCTTGAAGCTCCCGCTAATCTCGATAGGCGCAATAGGAATACCCGTTTCAATGGCAAGTACAAACCCTCCTTTTTTGAAATCCCCCATCTTCCCGGTCTTACTTCTTGTTCCCTCGGGGAATACGAGAACGCTGAATCCGTATTTTTTTATCCTCTTCTTCGCTTCATTGATACTCCTTTTGGCTTTCTCCGTATTCTTTCTGTCTATGATGATATGCTTACCCATATAAATCGCCTGACCAAAGATTGGAATGTTAAGAAGTTCTTTCTTTGTGAAGAATCTTATTTTAAACGGCAATTTTGCCATAAAAGCAGGCGTATCAAGATGGCTCAAGTGGTTCGACATGAATATGTAAGAAGTATCTTTATCGAGATGTTCGAGTCCTTCAATAGTAACTTTTATCCCTGCCGCAAAGAAGATGATGCTTGACCACGCAATAGATATGAGATCATAGATGCCGCCGGTAAAGTCGAAGAATCCGGTCACGATTACGAGGGTCCCGGCAACGATGGTATCAAGAATAACAACAAGAGCGGTAATGTACGATCGTATTCGCATCGGTATAGATTGCGTTTATCCCTTTTTGACAACAATGGTATCAGCGAGGGTATCGCCGATACGCATACTGCCGAGGTCCGTGTATAAGAAGTAGGTCTCAACGCAGATAATACTCAAGCCGATAAAAATGAATAAGAAAAAGCCGATGACCGGGACGATGAACATCAAGATGGCAAAGCCGAACGGAATGTTCCTCAAGATGGATTTATGAATTGAACAGGGTTTGTTCGTCGTGATATCTATAACCTTAATACCGACAAGCCACTTACCGATAGACCTCCCTTCCATAAGTCCGTCTGCTATCAGGCTGTAAACAAGGCCGACTGCAGGACCTATAGGAGATACTACACTGGCGAGTATCAATGCGAATGCAACATCGATAAACTTGGCAGAAGCCCTCTCGAGGAATGTAGCTTTAGTCATCTTTGCGCTGTCCTTTTTTCGACGTAAATACTACAAAAGCCATCGAAGGCCTTTTCTGACTTTCCCGCATAGCAAAGGTAATCCTGTCCAATTCCCATCCCTTTATACTCCATTCATTCAGCACAGTCTCTATCTCCGTATCAGTCACTGTGCTTATCTCAACGACCTTATACTCTACAGTATCCATAATGCTATAAGCTGCTGCCGACGCTTATCTTTATGCTGCTCTTTTTGGACTTTGGATCGTACCCTTCCGGAACATATATGCAATACGGCTCTTCGTCAAGATAATTACCGGTCTCGTAATAAGCACGAGCCCTGCATCCTGCGCAAACAGCCCTGTATTCGCAGGCACCGCATTTGTCCTTCAACAGTGCGGGCTCCCGCATTTCCTTAAAGACCGTCGAATGTTCCCATACCTCTTCAAATGTTTGTTTTTTCAGATTACCGGCTGCTACAGGAAGGTAACCGCAGGGCTGGACAACCCCGAGTCTTGATATAAACGCAACAGCACTTCCCGCAAGGCACCCTTTTGTCATGGCAGCCATACCGTGGGTTTCAAAACTCAGCTTTATGCCGTCCTTTTTCGCCCTCTGCCGTATGATCCTGTAATAATGGGGAGCACAGGTCGCTTTCAGCTCGATCTCCTTGTGCGCTGTGAACTGGTCGTACATCCAGTTCAGAACATCCTCATACTGTTGTGCGGGCAGCATCTCGCTGTCAGCGATCATGACACCGCAGCCGACAGGCACGAGCATGAAATAATGCACTGCATTCGCCTTCATGTTCAGCGCAAGATTGAATATATCAGCCACCTGATGGACGTTATGCTTTGCAATCGTACTGTTGATCTGAATTTCGACTCCTGCCTTTTGGACAAGCTTAAGACCGTTTATTGCGGCATCGAATGAGCCCGGAAGCGCCCGGAAGCTGTCATGGACATTTGCGTCCCCTCCGTCGATGCTGATCGCAACCCTGAGGATGCCGGCATCCTTGATCTTTTTTGCGATCGCCTCGGTGATAAGTGTGCCGTTCGTGGCAAGTGCGACCCTCAGACCTTTTGAAACCGCATGCGAAGCGATATCAAATATGTCCTCCCTGAATAGCGGCTCTCCGCCGGTCAGAACGAGGATGGGCTTATAAACGTTTGCTATATCGTCTATGATCTTGAAGATCTCCCCGGTAGCAAGTTCGCCCTTCATCTTTTCCGGCATGGCAACCGCCCTGCAGTGGACGCACTTTAAATTACACTGGGCTGTCAATTCCCAGAATATCAGTCTTGGCACGTGTTTCATGTTCATTCTTTCCATAGCGTTTTCTTCTTTCTTATTGTTGATGTACTATCATACAACCCTGTACCATTGCAAACAGAGTCATTCTTTCTTTAATCTTAAATTTTGAATCTTGAATCTTTAATCTTTAATTTCTAATCTTTAATTTTTAATTTTTAATCTTTAATCTTTAATTTCTTATTTTGAATCTTTAATTTCTTATCTTTAATATGCCCGCCGCCTGCTTTGCGAAGTACGTCAGGATCATATCCGCCCCTGCCCGTTTGATCGAGTACAGTACCTCCATCATCGCGGACTGTTCGTCAAGCCACCCGAGCCGTGCAGCAGCTTTTATCATGGAATATTCGCCGCTCACATTGTATGCGGCAACAGGCAGGTTCGTTGCCTGCTTGACCCGGTAAATAACGTCAAGATAGCTCAATGCGGGTTTTACCATGACCATATCAGCGCCTTCCTCGACATCGGTCAGGGCCTCCGCCACTGCCTCACGGGCATTCCGGTAATCCATCTGATAGGAACGCCGGTCCCCGAACTGCGGTGTCGATTCTGCCGCATCCCTGAACGGCCCGTAAAAACTGCTCGAGTACTTTGAGGAATAACTCATGATCGGTATGCCGGTAAAATTATTTTTATCCAGTCCGTTTCTAATTGCCTTGACCATGCCGTCCATCATGCCCGAGGGTGCCACGATGTCAACGCCCGCCTTTGCCTGAGCAACGGCTATCTGGGAAAGGTATTCCAGGGTTTTGTCGTTATCGACCTCGCCGCCGTCGATGATGCCGCAGTGACCGTGCGACGTGTACTCGCACATACAGAGGTCGGCAATAACGAGGATGTCCTTGACCCTCTTCTTTATTTCCCGGATCGCCTCCTGTACAACACCGGTTTCGCAATAGGCATCCGAACCCGTCGTGTCTTTTGTCTTTGGAATTCCAAAAAGTATTATCGCAGGTATACCAAGTTCTTTTACCTCCTGAGCCTCTGCGACGGCATAATCAATGGATTCCTGATAACAGCCCGGCATGGACGGGATCTCTTTCTGGATATGCTTCTCATGGGTCACAAATAAAGGATAGATAAAATCGTCCGCACTCAGGTGCGTTTCCGAAACCAGATTGCGCATCTGCTTTGAGGACCTTATTCTCCTGCCTCTGTGTATAGGGTATACAGACATAAACCAAGCTCCTTTTTATTATGAAATATAATACCATTACTCAATAAAAGGCAATGAAATGAGGCACGTCTTTGATAAAATAAACAGGATCAACAACCTATTCACTTCAGTTGCTTTCATCTTTTAGAGAAGGTAATCATGGGGGCACGTGCACTATAGAAAGTTACAGAGAGCAGTTTATTGTCCCTGTCATCCTCAGTAATATTTATACACGCCATCGGCAGCGAGATATAAGGTATTATAGTTACTGGTGTCTATTGCGAATCCCAACGGATACTGACTGACGAGAATATATTGAGGCAGATTTGTTGGACCAATCGTGGTTGTAGTATTACCACCATCTAAACTCATAACTACACCCAGGGCACCAACTGAATAAACTATGTTGGAATCTACTGGATTTACATATATATTACCTGACAGTAATGCAGTATTAGTCCATGTAATACCTCCATCCACGCTCTTACCTGCATATAGAGATCCGTTCATAGGAGTACCATATAATGTCTGAGTATTGTTAGGATCTATTGCTATATTTAAAAATGATGGAACAGGATTGCTTGCGTATAATTGCCATGTACTACCTCCATCTGTGCTTTTATAGATACCTTCGTTGAACACAAGCACGTACACTATCTGATAGCTCGGATCGACGACAATACTGAGTATCTGACTGGTTCCTGTCATGGTTGATAAAGCCGTCCACGTTAGTCCGCCATTCGTAGATTGGCTTAAAGATTGGCTAAAACGACTGCCGATAGCCTGATAAAGGATGGATGAATTCTTCGGGTCTATGGTAAGAATACTCACAGGAATATCCTCTATCACCTGCCACGATTGGCCTGAGTTTGTGCTTTTATACAATGCATTGTCAGTGCCTACAACACCGGCATAAACCGTGCTTGGATTCTTAGGATCAACCTCCAGTATCGTTACTATATCGGTAGAGCTTGTAAGATACAGACCTGTACTTGTAGTTACCCATGTACTTCCCCCATCTGTTGTTTTGTATATTCCATCGCTGAAGCCAGAGCCTGCATAAAGAGTGTTTGTATTTACCGGGTCTATTGCAAGACAGTATATCTGACGGTCAGAGGGTATGCCTGTGAGATGGTGCCATGTAGCTGATGATGCTATACCTGTCACAGTTACAGTCGAGGACGCACTCACACCTCCCTTGGAAGACACAGTAAGGCTTATGCCATATTTCCCTATCTGGTCTACCAAGAATGTAGGCTGGCTTGGATTTGTAGCTGAAAGTGATGCATTGCTTCCAATGGGCAACTGTTCGATCTTCCACCAGTAGGTAAGAGGATAGCCATTCGGGTCGTAGCTTTTGCTTCCATCGAGGGTCACAGAATTCCCTACAGAGGCAGTCTGATTCTGTCCCGCATTCGCAATAGGGAGATTACTATTCCCTCCCCCGCTGCTGCCTTTGCAGCCGGACATCAAAAAAATAACAATCAGTATAAGTGATTTCTTTAAATAACTCATTTTTCCTCCTTATATCGTCTGAAAACATGCATTAAAAACCTCATTAAGATATCTATAATCAATAACGACGATAACATTTTCTCCTTTGAGAGCGGCTATAACATACCCAGAATCTTTTGGACCTATGTATTTTATAGCAACATCATAAGGTTTTACACCACCATAAATATCTTTTATAACTGCTCTGCCAGAACCAGTTATTAATGCATTCTGTGATATTACAGATATGTTCCCTGAGTGATACTCGCTTACAAACCCATAGGCACATTCAGGAGTCAATGCTATTCTTTGTGGGATGTTAAAACTTGTATCAGTTACTGTTCTTGCTACTGTCAATGAATTGGTATTTATAACCGATATACTATTGGAACCGCTGTTTACTACGAACAGCCAGTTTCCGTCGGTAGTCTCTGCCATACCATTGGGTGAGATACCTACACCTATTGTTTTTATAACGGTATTGGTTGTTGTAGAGATAACGGATACCGCATTACTTCTTGACTCGCTCACAAAGATATATCTATTAAATGCATCAGCAACGAGATGGGCAGGGTAATTGAAGCTCGGGTCCGTGAATGTTGTAACAACTTTGTCCGTGGTAGTAGAAATAACAGAGACCGCATTTGTATCTGTTGCAACATAGAGATATCGACCATCCACTGTAACAATCGCATCACCCATGTTATGGAAGGAGGTACTTGTGATTGAATCAATCACGCTGTTTCCCCCGCCAAAGGTATCATTTGAAAGTGCTACAACAGATATGCTCAATCCCGCATTGTTTACTACATAAAGCCTTGCACCCCCTTGCCATATTGCAATACCTACCGGTTGATTACCGACACCTATTATCTGATTAGGATATGCATTGCTAACATTCACAACAACATTATTATCATTAGTTATTGTTACATAAGTAAGTAAGGTTGTACCACTAACTAATATCTCACTGGGGTTGTGACCTACAGGTATTTTGACAATAAAAGGAGTTGGGGTTTCTGGACAACCTAATAATGGAATCAGTAATAATGTTAATAGTATGGTTAATTTTATTACATGCATATTCATACTAATATGTACAACCAACATTCTCTTGAGGATAAGCTTTAATTTCCGCCTTGTATGCTTCTTCTTCAAACCATATATGACAGTATGCAGCAGGAGTACCCCAATTTTTGTTGTTGATAGCTCCTATTACATAGTACGAAACGTAAATGGGTATGAACGACGGACCCCATATTCTGAATTGTTTTACATGTTGTACTTGTTGAATATCCTTTTCTTGTTTTGCTTCTTTTAAAATGGGGACTTGTTTTTGTAATAAAATGTTCTGGTAGGTTAGATTATTATTTTTTGCGAGCAGATTTATTATATAAGAAACCGAAGTTATAGAGGAGAGAACACATAGAGATATAAAGATGATGGATAGAAACCTCCATCTCCTATCCTCATGATGAAGCACAACTTTCTCTTCGTTCTGTGCCATCAATTTTCCCTCCGGATGAGAAGTATATTACCAGATACAAAACAGCTTCCTTAAATCGATCCTACGGGGTGATCTCAAT
>JAMDCL010000125.1:0-6595 GCA_023489065.1 Deltaproteobacteria bacterium
ACAGCATAAAACTGCTGGTAAAGGGACTCTGAAGTTGTCATTGCTGCTGCCGGTCATTTCGTTCCACCTGCCTCCGCCTTCTTTTCATACGTAAGCAGCGGTTCGCTCTGTTTAAATATCACGTCAGAATTAATGATACACTCGGTAATATCGCTCCGTGAAGGTATGTCATACATAATGTCGAGCATGATATTTTCCATGATTGCCCTCAACCCGCGCGCGCCCGATTTTCTTCTGATGGCCTCTTTTGCTATCGACTCTATTGCATCATGGCTGAACACCAGTTTTACACCTTCCATGGAGAACAGCTTCTGATACTGTTTGATGATTGCATTCCTCGGTTTTACCAGAATCTCCATCAACGCCTGAACAGTCAGCTCTTCCATGGTGGCGACAATCGGCACCCTGCCGATGAATTCGGGGATCATACCGTATTTTATAAGGTCTTCCGTCTCTACCAATCCGAGAATATCGGTCAGGCTCTTTCCCCTGACGCCTTTCAGGTCCGCACCGAACCCCATGGATTTGACACCGATCCGCTTTGAGATGATCTTTTCGATACCGTCGAACGTACCGCCGCATATAAATAAGATGTTTGAGGTATCTACCCTGAAATAATCCTGCTCGGGATGCTTTCTTCCGCCCTTCGGCGGTACATTTGCTATTGTACCTTCTATTATTTTCAGAAGCGCCTGCTGCACACCCTCTCCCGACACATCCCTGGTTATCGAAGGACTGTCTGTTTTCCTTGAAAGCTTGTCTATCTCGTCTATGTAAACGATGCCTCTCTGTGCTTTATTGATGTCGTAATTTGCATTCTGTATAAGACTCAGCACGATGTTTTCGACATCCTCCCCGACATATCCCGCTTCCGTCAGGGTTGTCGCGTCGGCAATGGTGAACGGCACATCAAGAAATTTCGCAAGTGTCTGGGCAAGCAGCGTTTTCCCCGTACCGGTCGGACCCAGAAGCAGAATATTGCTCTTCTGGATCTCCACATCATCGTTCTTCTGATGCGAATCTATCCGTTTATAATGGTTGTGAACGGCTACGGATATTATCTTCTTGGCTTTTTCCTGACCTATGACATACCGGTCAAGGAATGCTTTTATCTCTCCGGGTTTTGGAACGGCCTTCCGTATGCCAAGGGTGTCCTGCTGGGTTTCGTAATCTTCCGCGATTATCTCATTGCACAGTTCCACACATTCATCGCATATAAAAGCATTCGGACCTGCAATAAGTTTTTTAACCTCTTTCTGTGTCTTGCCGCAGAAAGAGCATTTCAATACGCTTTCGTCTTTTTTAAGTACCAATGCTCTTACCTCCGCCTATTTTCAATTCTTCCCGTTTTGTTATCACGCTGTCTATTATACCATAGGATATCGCATCCTCGCCACCCATGAAGAAATCCCTCTCGGTATCCGAGGCTATTCTCTCCAGAGGTTGTCCGGTATGCGCACTCAAAATCTTGTTTATTTCTTCCCTCAGCTTAAGGATTTCTTTGGCATGTATGTCGATCTCCGACGCCTTGCCCTGGAGCCCGCCCGATGGCTGATGGATCATAATCCTCGCATTCGGCAGGGCGAACCTTTTCCCCTTGACTCCCGCAGAAAGAAGGACAGCTCCCATACTGGCCGCCTGACCGATGCACATCGTCGTGATATTGGAACGTATGTATTGCATGGTATCGTATATTGCCAGTCCTGCGGTCACGACACCGCCGGGTGAATTTATATACAACTGTATGTCCTTATCCGGATCCTCGGATTCGAGGAACAAAAGCTGTGCTATGACTATATTCGCAAGTTCATCGTCGATGGCAGACCCGATAAAAACGATTCGCTCTTTCAGCAGGCGGGAATATATGTCGTATGCTCTTTCACCCTTCGATGTCTGTTCTACAACCATAGGTATAAGCATCATTTCTCCTTCTTCTCCTCTATAAGTTGGGCATTTTTCATGATCAAATCAAGAACCTTCTCGTTCACCAGGTGCTGTTTGATCGTCTCCATGCTGTTGTCTTTGTTTAATTTTTCCGTTATGTGCTCGGGAGTCTCGTTGTTGTGGTGCGCTATATGCGCAATCTCGGATTTCAATTCGTCATCGGTAAGTGCAACGTTTTCCTGCTTTCCAATTGCATCAAAATATATCCTCGTCATCAGCCCTATACGTATATAGGTATCGATCTGTTTTAACCTTTCCTCTATCTCCTGCTTATTGTTCATGGCATACGCCCTCTTGAGCTCTTCATCTTCAGTGGCTATGTGTTCCAGTTCTTTCTTTACGAGAGATCCCGGCAATTCCAGGGGGTGCCTTTGCAGCAAAGCCGCAACGATCATATCCTGATACATAAGCCTGTTGATCCTTTCTATCTCTTCTTCTATATCCTTTTTTAAAGCGGATTTCAACTCATCGAGCGAATTGTAGGTGCCGCTTGTTTTTGCAAGTTCATCGTCTATGGGAGGATATTTGATATACTTTATAGCTTTCAATTCTATCAAGAAATGCACATTCTTTGCTGCATCTACCGTGATCTTCCTCTTCTCGCCGGGCAGCATACCGATTATCTGGTCGTAGAATTTCTTTCCCAGTTTTTCGTTCACCGCCCACAGAAGGTCGTCATTGACTTTCCCGGCTTTGCCCTGCTTGTCAAGTTCCGTCAATTTAACCGAAGCCAGGTCGTTCTCGCGTAAAGGCCTTTGCTCTTCAAGCGGCATCAAAACACCGAGCCGTTTCTGAATCTTGACCAGGGCTTCCTGAACCTGTTCTTCCGTTACCTCCGGGACCGGGAGCTTCTTCAACTCTATGGCTTTGAAGTCCACCTTCTCCAGCTCCGGAATATTCTCGACCACAACCGTGTACGTAAGATCGCCGTCACCCGTATAGTCTATTTTTTCGATTACCGGTGAACCGATAGCCTTTATATGCGTCTCCTCTATCGCGCTGTTAATCGTATGGTCTATCACCTCAAGCTCCGCCTCATATTTTATATCGTTTTCGAACTTGCTCTTTATGACGGACTCCGGGACCTTGCCCTTTCTGAATCCCGGTACCTTCGCACTCTTCTGGAATTCTGCAATCTTGTGGGATATGGTATCCTGCACAATGTCCTTTGGTACCATCACCGATACCTTTTTCTTTACACTGCTCTGAGTTTCCACGCCTAAAATCTTCATCCTTAACCTTCCTGTTTATTTTATTTGCGAGGGAGGGGAGTTGAACCCCTACGGTTATCCCACCAGATCCTAAGTCTGGCGCGTCTACCAGTTCCGCCACCCTCGCCTGCTTTCCCTGAAGTTAAAATGTATTTCCAATAAAGTCAATTTAAGAGTGCACGAAATGGAACTCGTTGATCTTGGTAAAAATTCCTACTAAACTCCCCGGTATGAATACGGGTGAAGGACAATTGATAGCCGGCAGGTACCTCCTCAAAAAAGAACTCGGCAGAGGGGGAATGGCCATTATCTATGTCGGAATCGATACGGTACTCAAACGCGAGGTGGCGATAAAAATCCTGTACCCGCACTTTACCTCCGACAGCACCCTGATCCAGAGGTTCATCAATGAGGCACGGATCATAGCAAAGCTCCATTACAAGAGCATCGTATCGCTGTATGATATAGCCCAGCACGAGGGTGTGCCGTTCATCGTTCTCGAGTATGTCCAGGGCTACGATCTCAGGCACATGCAGGATGCCATGGTCAAAGAGAGGAAAAGGATATCGCCGGAGGCGGCACTCATCATGGCGTACATCGTATGCGATGCCGTCGCTCATGCGCATTCGCTGGGTATAGTCCATAGAGATATCAAGCCTGAAAATGTACTCATCAGCAGTCTCGGGGAAATGAAGATTACGGATTTCGGACTCGCCCATATCCTGACGGACACCCGCATCACCATGAGCGGAGCGGCCATCGGCTCACCCGAATTCATGTCTCCCGAACATATCAATTCGAACAACATCGGCAGTGCATCCGACGTGTTTTCTCTCGGCTCATTGCTGTATTGGCTTATCACCGGTGTATCCCCGTTTTATGCGGACAACACCATGTCCATACTCAATAATATATCGAGGAATTATTACAGGCCCATCCGGGCGTCGGCACCCGGGATCGACGACTGGATCGAAAAGACCGTTGCGACCTGTCTGAGCCCTCAGCCCGAAGACCGGTATCGCGATGCATCGGAACTGGCCGGGGTGCTCTATGACGGCATCGAAAAATTCTCGCCGGACCCTTACGCTGCGTTCAGACTCTATATAAATTCACCCGGGCAGACGGAAAACGAGCTCCTGCAGCAGCACAATGCAGTCCGGCATGCCGAAGCAACGGCGTATATAAAATCAAACAACTTTGAAAAAGCGCTCTCGGTCATAAGCACTATGCTGGAAACGGGAGACGAAAAAACGGACGCTGCCGGACTGATGAAAGCACTGAAGAAGAGAAGATACAGCAGGTGGATAGTAACCGGTCTGGAGCTTGTTATTCTGTTCCTGGCAGTGCTTTTGATAGCAAAGGAAGAGTACCGTGAAACACCGGCGGGCTTTTCCGCCAGGCCGCCGGCCATTGCAGGGCCGGTTCTCCCGGAAGAAACCGGACCTGTACACAAACAGAAAACCGTGGTCCGCAAAAAGGTGGTACGGCAGGTTCTGCCCGAGTCCCCTGCCCGGAGGAAAAAAAGCCGCAGGAACAATGTGTCCGTTCAAAATCCGGAGACTGCTTCAAACCGGAAGCAGCAAGCGGCATACACCGGAACGCTTGAACTCATAACATATCCCTGGGCCATGGTATTCATAGACGATAAATATATCGGCGAAACACCGAGGCTAAAAAACATCACCCTTTCCGCGGGCGAGCACAAAATGTATCTCATGAATCCCTACCTTAAGCCGTACACCGTCACGTTCACCATACTGCCGGATAAAACGATCACAAAAAGAATAGAGATGAACGAGCCTTCTCCCTAACCCGATCCCGTTCTCCACTCACTCGCCCTCCTGCAGGGATGTACCGGTTATGGCAAGGAATGCATCTTCAAGATTCGGCGGACGCCGAACAGGATAGGAAAGAGGATAAATCTCTATCAACTTCTTGTGTATTGCACCTGCATCTTCGGATTTCGCGGGAATGATTAAACCGAACTTGCTTGAAAATTCATGCCGGAACTCGAATTCTTTCAGGCTGCCGAGAAGACTTGCAAAATCGCTCCCGTTGTTGAACTTGATCTCTATGACATCCGCGGGATACCGGGACGTTACGATATGCCGGGGCGTGTCCATATCTACGATGCTTCCGTTATGCATAATCATCACCCTGTCGCACAGCTTCGTTACCTCTTCCATATAGTGTGTCGTCAGCAGAATGGTTATGCCCTGCTCTTTTATCTGGAGCAGTTTGTCCCACGTATCATGCCTAACCTGGGGATCGAGTCCTGTCGTCGGTTCATCGAGTATCAGTAAAGACGGATCGTTGATAAGCCCGCGGGCGAGCGTAAGTCTTCTGCGCATACCGCCGGAAAGCTCCATGACATTATAATCTCCGTATTGCGTAAGATCGAAGAATTCGAGGAGTTCGTTGATCTTTTCTTTCGATACCGCGCCAAAATAACTTGCATATATCAAAAGGTTCTCATAAACGCTGAGGTCGGGATCAAGACTGTCTTCTTGCGACACAACGCCCATGAGTCTCCGTATTCCCCGGTCGTGGCTTTTCGCATCCTTACCCACGATAGAAAGTTCGCCGGCATCGATTGTACACTTGCCCGTTATCATATTGACCGTCGTCGTTTTGCCCGCGCCGTTGGGTCCTACGATGCCGAACACCTCGCCCTCGTTTACCTGAAAACTTATCCTGTTCACGGCGACTTTCTTGTCGTATTGTTTAAACAAATCTCTTGCAGCAATTAATGTTTTTTGTTCTTTCATCAAGGTTACCTGCTGTTTTTTATCATACCACGGAACAGCATTCCTGTCCGGTAGATTCCTGCCGCATGGCTAAAACCATTATTTTTTCAGTTTTGCGAGTTCTTCCTTTTCAAGAACATTGAACGCTACTTTGCCCACCAGTGTGTGCGGCAGATCGTTCCTGAACTCTATTTCCCTTGGACAGCTCCATTTTATCAGGTGCTTCCTGCAATGCTCTATGATCTCTTTTTCCTTGTCCGGACCTGCATGAGAAGGGTCCTTCAGCACCACAAACCCTTTTACGCGCTGGACCTGGGCATCGTCGGGAACGCCTATCACACATGCTTCCTTAACATCGGGATGTTCGCAGATCACATTTTCCACCTGATAGGGATAAACGTTCATGCCGGAGGACTTGATCATCCTCTTATACCGGAGCCGGAAATAGAAGAAACCGTCTTTGTCCATCACACCGATATCCCCGGTATGAAGCCATAGTCTGCCATCGTGGTGTTTCTTCAGCGTATTGTTTGTTTCTTCCGGCTGATCGATATACCCGAGCATAACGGCCGGGCCGCTGACACATATCTCTCCCTCTTCTCCCAGAGGCGCCTCTTCCGTCGTACCGAGCTTAACTATCTTGGCGAGCATATCCGGGAATGGTATGCCGATGCTGTCTTCCCGGTACTCGGA
>JAMDCL010000125.1:6605-7235 GCA_023489065.1 Deltaproteobacteria bacterium
CTGTTCGAATCTCTCTTTCACCTTGGGCGTAAGCGAATCCGCACCGCTGAACGTCGCCTTCAGACAGGACAGGTCGGTCTTCTGGAACAAGGGGTCGTGCGACAGTGCGTCGAAAAGCGTCGGTACACCGACGATAAAATTCGGCCGTACGGATTTGATCATTTTAGCAACGGTCTTCGGCGTAAACTGCGGTACGAGTACGCTCTTACCGCCGCCCATAAATGCGGCATTCACGCAAACACCGAGGCCGAATCCATGGAAGATCGGCAGTATTGCAAGTACGGTGTCCCCGCCGGACAACCGTGCCCACTCGGTGACCTGTTTGCCCTCGCTTATAAAATTCATGTTCGAGAGCATGATGCCTTTCGGTACACCGGTTGTGCCTCCGCTGTACAATATCGCGGCCATATCGTCCGTCTGCATTGCAGCTTTCTCCGCCTTCGGGTAAGAACCTTTCATCAGCGTATTCCACCATACAACGGACGCGTCCCTGATACGCGGTATCTTCCTGCCCTCCACGAGGTAAAAGGCGATTTTCTTCGCGATGCCGAGATAATCGGTTATACCCGTCAGGATGATGGTCTTCAGCGGGGTCTTGTCCTTGATTTTCTCAAACTTGCCGTAAAACAT